>LKNH01000093.1 GCA_001564135.1 Halobacteriaceae archaeon Tc-Br11_E2g27
CGTTCACCAGTTCGTATCCGAGCCCCCAGAGGAGTGTCGTGAACCCAAGTGCCGGCGGAAGACAGACAACTGCTGCGCTGGCTGGGTTTGTTTTGGCCGTTTTGAGAATTCCACCAATCGTCCCCGGCCGCGAATAATCGGGCGTTGCATGGTCGGTCGGCCGGAGCGATTCGACGGTCACTGCTGCGCCTGCACCAACCAGCAGGACGAAGGCGACGCCGGCATAGACGAACAGCGCTCGGAACGTAACCTCGCCGACTGGGGTCGTAACCGACTCTGACAGTCCCGGCGAGAGGACACTTGCGACGGTCATAATGAGTACGGCAAGCGCTGGAAAGACGAGCAACACAACGAACAACTCGGCAACAAGTTCCAGGTAGCCGCCAGCTCGCTGGTGGACGCGTTCCTGACGCTGTCCCAGCAGTCGTCCCTCCATTTTCAGATAGCCTTCGAGCGAATCGCGTCCCTGGGCGGCGTGCTCTCTGAACTTGAGCAAAAATGGAGAGAGCAGGTTCCGAGAGGGCGTATCCCGTGCAACCATCGACAACCCCTCGTCAAGACTTCCCGTTAGCGCCCCTTTGTTGAGAGCAGTCCGAAACGAGTCGGCAGTTGCTCCGTATGCATCCTGTTCTGCGATGCGCTTTAACATCTCTCGCTGGTTGTTGGTTCCTGACGCGAGAACGCGCATATACCGAACCGCACCCGGAAGTGTTCGTTCGATATCGGCCCGGCGAAGGGCGATGAGTCGGTTAAGATAGAGGCTCCCGCATTTGAGTATACACCAGCGGCCGATACCACCAATTGCTAGTCCGAGTATCGCTGCCAGATATATTCGTGACAGGCTCGGCAGTGCGGCGTGATTTAACAATGGAATGCCGCCAGCGAGAAAGCCAAATACTGCATTCCCAATGGAGGCCGGCAACAGGAGTATTGCCAGCATCGTCACCAACCATAGTGTTATTCCCGTCAACCAAGCCAGTCCGTACACGCGTGCAATGTACACGTCGAAGTTCGTCGAGAGTCCGGCAGCCCGGTACCGGCGGCGGTCACTGTCATGAGTGCTGCTGTCTGCATGGCGTGAAAAGAGCGCGTAGGCGCCGCGGTCAAACGGCCCAAGTCCGACGCTCGTTTTGCTTTGCCCGCCCATCAGTTCCCTCCGTGTTGACTGGCCTGTCTGCTTAGTCGGTCAACCGTCGCAGCCTCGTTCGTCTGGAGGTCGGCGAGCAACTCGAACAGCTCATCAAAGTCGTTCAGGTCCTCGTTGACCATATGCTGGACATAGCGGTGTTTCCGATGGAATTCGGCCTCGACTGCATCCTGTGTGCGGTCGGTGAGTGTCCCGATTCGTGAGAAGGTATTTATTCGGCAGTGGTGAGTCTCATCACCGAGGTCTGGGTGGTCGTAGGCAAATTCAAACGCTCCAGCATCCGTTCGCCAGGCAACGCTATTCCAGTAGATTGCTGTTCCTTGCTTTTCGATGACACCGGTTCGCTCGCTGGTTGTTGTCTTCTTGTAAGTCTCTTCGTCGATAAGTTCGACCACCTCTCCAACGTAGCGTTCCCCGCCCGTCCGACGTGGGAACACAACGAGGTCAATCTCCCGAAGCAGATACGGAGGGAGTCCCTGCTCGACAATCCGGTTGACCAGTCCCTCGATATCATCCGCATGAGTTGTACCCAATAACCCATGGCCTGTGTTAACAGACTCCGCAAACGTTTCGAAACTCGCTGCGGTATTTATCTCCGCGATGACCTCGACATCCGGATTCAGGTAGTTACACTCAGTCATCAGGTCGGCCATCGTCACCTGCTTGTGGTTGTTTTCGTGCTCGCGTGTGGTGAGCGAGATGCCGGTTTCGTGTGGGAGTTGCACTTCACGAGAACCCTCGTCGATGCTGATAGGCCGGTCTTCGAATTTGACAAACGGCATATGGGCATTCATGAGCGTCGTTTTTCCGACGCCCGTTGGCCCGGCAAACAGGACAATCCCGTGGTGTTCATAACAGAGCCAGAGCAGGGCGACCAACTCGGTGGGCAAACTCCCGCTTTGCACGAGGTCGACCGGTGTGAGAACGTCGGGTGATTGCTTGCGGATTGAGATATGCGGACCGTCCTCGCTGATTGTCGAAAGAGCAACGGCACACCGAATCGTTTCATCAATTCCGTCCGGACTCAGGTTCACCTTTGCGCTGGGATTGCTGGCATTAAGTTCGGTTCCGTCGGCTGCGGCAAGCTGTGTCACCACATTTTCGAACGCCTGTTCGTTTTCGAAGGTGAGGTTTGTCGGGATTCGCTCGGCATGCTCTCCAACGCCACGTGGGATGACTTTGATTCGCTCGCCGACGCGGTTTGCTTCGATATCTTCGAGTCTGGGGTCACGGATTGGAATGGTCAACTGCCCACAACCAACGTAATCTCGAAGGACATAGTAGACGAGGTCAGCGAGACGGTCATCTGCGTACCGCCGGCCAACCGGTGGGACAGCGAGGTCGTATTCGGCAAGTGCTGACCGAACCCGGTAGCTGAGTGCATCCGCCCAGGCACGCGTATTTCGACTCCTGAGTCGTCGTGAGAGTAACGTTTCAGCACGCTCACGAACAAATGATACTTCGTCATCGAGTAGACCATCGATAGCGCTCTCCCAGATACGCTCTTTGCACTCCTCGATAAGCTCCTCGTCACCAGGGAGCAGGTCAGGCTCACGGACTGCATATTTGACGGGGAACGGGTCGTTGCCGAGCAGATTCTCCCGATATCGGATGACGGGTATCTCGAACTCGTGAAAGGAAACAGTGTACTGCTCCAACCGCTCGCTTGCAAACCGGTCAATAAACTCGGGGTCATCGGGGAGTGGCGTTCTAGCCGGCGAGTAGTCGCTGGTATGAACAATAACTCCCTCATCTCCTGTATCGGCAACCTCGATGCGGTCATCCAGTGCATACGAGGTGAGCGAGCCAAGACAGGCTAACTCGGCGAGTGCGTGGTATTCAATCCGTCGCCGGGCATCGTGTGAACAATCGAGCAACCGGTCGAGGGCCCGCTCGTGTTTCGGCCGGAACCCCTCGTTCATCACCTCGACGGCCCCCTCTCGGGTTTTTGGTCGAACGATGTGTGCATCCTCGAAATGGGTTGTTATCTGCTCAAGTGCGGTCCGGTCGGGTTCGGTCAGTGCCGGTTCGCGAACGTCGTAGCGAAACTCTCCACCGTCGTTTGTGATTGTTACGACAACCCCTGGTCGGAGTTCGTACTGTGACTCCACTTTCTTTGCATACCACGCTTCCGGGTCGTCCGGCGGTAGCGGCGGCGGAACGTATGATTCCCCTTCAGCGGATGACTCCGCCAATTCGAGTCTCCCCCCTGTCATATAGGCGAATTGGATACTCTTTCCAATTTAAAGGTTAGTAATTGATTCGGACTCCTTTAAAAACAAACCGCTGTGTGACTATGAATGGTTTTTTGAACCACAAAATGTACTTCAAAACCGCCCTTTGTCTCTATAAGCCGTTTTATGCTTCAGGGCCGCTAGATTCGTCGATAACGGTTGTCACATCGACACCGGCATACTCACGGATAACTTCGAGTTGGTAATCCGGCGCAGCGGGAACGGTAATCTGTGCACCTTCTTGCAGTATCGATTCGTCGTCATACTCTTCGATGCCGGGGAACTCATACCAGTAGCCGTCGTCGAAATCGTCGCTGGTGATGAACAGTTCGCCGGCGACCAATAGGGTGTCAGTGTCAAGCGTGATATCTACTGTCTCCTCGTCCTCGTCGTATTCGAAGCTGAATAGGTTTGTCTGTACTTCTCCGATTTCTGCCCAGAGCCGCCAGTCATCATCTTGTAGCCGGACAAGCCAGACTTGCTCCTGTGACTCGCGTGTGTCCTCCTCGCCGAAGACAAACGACACCTCGACTATGGCACTTTCTTCCCCTTCGTTGGTTATTGCCACGTGGTCAACGATGAGCGTGACATCCTCGAACGCTTCAATATCGTCTTCATCTAATCCAAAGTCTTCCAACAGCGGGCTCTCTTCGTGAAACAGTTCCCGTACCCCGTCTTCGTCGCCGTCGTTAAGAAGCGTATAATACCGGACAACAACTCCTTCTGGACTGTTGTCATCAGGAGATACATCGGTTTCGTCTACGTCGTCCAACCCACTGCCAGTGTCATCACTGCCGCCGAGACAGCCCGCAAGGGAAACCGTTGTCGCTCCCCCAAGTGCTGTCACCAGTTCACGCCTGTTCATAGTTCATTCTGTCCGCACTGCGATATAAATCACCGGACTTAATTTGTACGCTCGTAGGAAAGAATATGTAGTATCGACCCATACGGCTGCCTATGAGTACGCAAGGACGAGAAACGGAGTTTGAACTCGATGATGTCTCCGCCGTGTTCAAATCCCGCGAGGATTATGCCGAACCGCTTACAGCACGCGAAATTGCAGATGAACTTGACTGCTCGCGTCGAACGGCACTGAACAAACTGCACCAACTCGAAGAGCAGACTGACCTGAAAAGCAAGAAAGTTGGTGGGCGCAGTCGAGTCTGGTGGATTCCTGTTCACGTCTAATCAATCACGCCGATTCTCTTATTCCGTCGTAAATCCCCATTGCTCAGCCTTCGCTTTGGCATCGGCCCGCGCTCGCTGTTGAATCGTCTCGATACGTTGTTCATCCGAGAGAAACGCTTCGACGGCGGTTGCCGACTGCGTGGTGTCCTGCGCTTCGAGCCGACTGTCCGGTGCTTGTCCTCGTGTTCGCTCAATCAATTGGGGGTCGCCAACCAGCCGTTCCGCAGGGAGGGTTGGGGGTATCCGTAGCGCCTCGTCTTCGTGTATCTCGACAAGGATGTCCTCCTCGAGTTCGTACAGCTCAATCCGGTATGGACCCGTCACCGCAATTTCATCCAGTGCAGGGGGCCCGGCCGTATCGGTTCCCGTGTGATAGGCAACAACTGGAACGCCGTCAATGAAGGTAAGCACTCCTACTCCCTCTGTATCCAGAAGGAGTGTATCCTGTGGTTTCAGTCGCGCATAGCCTGTAACTTGCTCTTCGAGGACGGCAGACAGTGCTGTCCCAAGGTCGCTCACAACGCGCTGTCGAAGCAACTGTCCACGAGGAAGTTTCATGGATGGTCGGGAATGACGGCACTCCGGAACCGGTCGGCAACGGCATCCGAGGAGCCATTGTTAATATCAAGCGACCGAGCGCCAGCCCGATATTTTTGTGCTGCTGGTGACTCCGGCGCGTGTGCTAACAATGGCTTCCCGGCGCGTCTGGCTGCCCGTGCGTGCTCCGTCTCGGGGACTGCTGTGAGAATATCACCCTCGAAATATCGCTCTGCTTGCTCGGTGATTTGAGCGATAGCCTCATCGTCAGTCACACGGTTGAACAAGACGCCCGCGATATCTGTTCCGTATGTCATCGCGTACTCCTGTACTTTGAGCCCGTCGGAAAGCGACGGGACGGTTGGCTGCAAGACGATAATGACTCTATCTGCGAGGACAACGGGGAGGACTGCCGTTCGGCTGTCCAGTGCCGCTGGTGAATCCAGCAGAATGATATCGGTATCGTCCGCAAGCGAGGCAACTACATCACGAAGGCGGGTTGGGTCGGCTTCCTGAAAGCCAGCGAGCGATGTTCCACACGGAACGACGTTCATTCCAAACCGTTCGTAGACGGCATCTTCGACGGGTGCATCACCGGATAGCACCTCGTGCAGGGTGGTATCGATATCGTTCAACCCAGCATGAAAAAGAATGTTCGCCATTCCGGTATCTGCGTCGATGACTGTCACGTCGTAGGAGTCTGCAAGCGCCATTCCAAGTGCGAGCGTACTTGTCGTCTTGCCAGTCCCCCCTTTCCCACTCGCAACTGCGAACGCCTCGACCATGCACTCGGTTCGTTCGTTCTTATTTATAAACACTTGCATCACGCCGCCAGCGCATCCGGAGAAACGTAATGCGCACCCGCAACCGTTGCCGACCCGTGCGAGTACGGTGGTGAATCTGAATGTGCTCAGTTGCGAACCCACTTGGAGTGTCGAACATCGAAACTCCCACAGACAGGGCACCGATGGTGTTGGACTTCAAACGTCGTCTCACAGGAGAGACAGACGTATGGAAGTGACTCATCCTCCCGGTCGTGCCGTCGTGAGACGGCTTTGGCCCTGTCGAGCACACCCATCGCAACCACATTTACCTGCAGGATACAGAGTAATAAAAAGGGAGATGATTGTTTAGGTTATTTTTGACCGCTGCTGTCTTGCGATTTTACGCTCACAAAGAATCTTTGCGGTTGGTGTCGGTATACTACTGGATGTAAGCTATTGCACAACCTTGCCACCTCGGCGTGGCGAGTATGGGACCGACGTTACGTCCGGCAGTATATCCGTTCACAGATTGGTAACTATACCGGTCGACGGAACAATTGATGGTTCGCACGCAGGAGGGATGGTGGCGAATCTATCACCGCTTTCATCGACTAGTATAGCTACCTGAATATCGCATAGTTACATAAGATATAACATATACACAAACAAACACTAACCTGATTAAAACTCTACTATATTACATATCATATTGTTGGCTATTACCCAACTATCCTTCGCCAATCATCCGGTCACTGTCGTCCCACTCACGCTCGCGCAGTTCGTACTTTTGCACTTTTCCGGTTGCCGTTGTCGGCAACGCTTCGACAAACTCGACCTGATGAACTGTCTTGTAGTTTGCCAGCTGTTCACGGGTAAACTCTACGAGGTCGCTTTCTTCGACGCCCGGATTTTCCGGGTCACCACTGTGCGGGACGACGAACGCTTTGGGTGTCTCGCCCCATTTCTCGCTGGGGGCTGGAATGACCGCTACGTCTGCCACTGCGTCGTGTTCAAACAGGGTATCTTCGAGCTCTATCGAGGAAATGTTCTCCCCACCGGAGATGATGATATCCTTTTTGCGGTCCTGAATGGCTACCATCCCATGTTCGTCTATCGTCGCAAGGTCGCCAGTGTGGTAGTACCCTTCTAGCCGTTCGTTGAAGGCTTCCTCCGTTGCTTCCGGCTTGTTCCAGTAGCCTTTCATTACCTGATTGCCCCGCACGACTACCTCACCGATAGTCTGTCCGTCCTGCTCGACATCGTTGCCATCCTCGTCGACGACGCGAACGTCGGTTCCAATATAGCCAAGCCCCTGGCGCTTTTTCATTTCAAATCGATTTGACTCGGTATACAGCCGCCGCGCATCCGACGTCGTGATGAGGGGGCCAGTTTCGGTTGCGCCGTAGACGTGTTTCAGATACCAGCCGAACTCGTCTTCGACGGTCCGGATTGTCGCCTCCGGCGGCGCGCTACCGGCCGTCGCAACCCGGACATCGTTCGTTCCGGTCGTCTCGATATCGTGTGCCTCGTAGTACTCACCCAGCATATTCAACACAGTCGGCGCAGCACAGAAGTAGGAGATGTCCTCGGCTTGAACCTGCTCGAATATGTCGCTGGCATCAACGCCTCGCGTGCACACGTGCGTGGCGCCCATGCCCGTAATCGCGTAGATGTGTCCCCAACCGTTGACGTGAAACATCGGCAGCGTCCACAGATAGATATCATCATCGCGAATCTCCTGATGGATTGAAATAATGTACGCATGCAGCGTCTCTGTACGGTGGGTCCGCATCACTCCTTTCGGGTCGCCGGTGGTTCCGGAGGTGTAGTTGATAGTGATAACTTCGTCTTCGCTCATCTCTGGGTGGTCGTACGCTGTCCCCGCTTCGTCAAGCACTGCGTCGAACGACTCCCATTCTCCTTCGACAGCATCCACGTCGTTCGTGATGAATGTCTCCGTCGGCACGTCGTCGCGAACCTGTTGAATTTTGGCTGCGTATTCGTAATCAGCATAGATAGCGTCCACTTCGGCATCGGAGAGTATATACTCGAAATCTTCCGGAATCAGCCGGTAGTTCAGCGGTGTATGAACACCACCGATTTGCATCGTCCCGTAGGCCGCTGCGAGATGATAGTGGGTATTCGGGTCGAGAACCGCCACTCGGTCACCCTTCTCGATTCCACGCTCCTGTAACGCGGCCGCGAACCTGTCTGCTCGCTCCCCGAGCTCCGCGTACGTGAACCGCTTGCCATCAGTTCCGACCACGGCCTCCTCGTCGGCGTAATGCTTTCGTGCCCGGTCCAGGAAATCGGTCACCAGCAGTGGTTTGTGCATAATCTATTTTCTACGTCCTTCTTGTAAGTGATTTCGGTTGTTTCCCTCGTGTGAAAATCGGGTTGGTTGTGCTTTGACTGTTACTCTCTTTGCAGGAACATACTCGCGGCTTCGCCGCTCGGTATCGGGATTCTCACTGTGTTCGAATCCCGTAGTCCGCCCTCCCCGATTTGAACAGATGAGAGATGGTCTCGCTCACTTCGTTCACGAGCGTGCGACTCTCGTGTTCAAATCGTGTCGGGAGACTTGTCAGTCGTCGCGTTGCTCCGACAGAACAAATCCGCCCTCCCCGATTTGAACGGGGGGCAAGCCGATCTACAGTCGGCTGCTCTACCAGTCTGAGCTAAGGGCGGGCACGTCATCAGGTAGGACGCCTGCCTGATTTAACCATTTTGCATTGGACCTGCAGTCAGACAGAAGTCTGACACGCAGGGAAGATTCATATAGATGGGTGACAACCTGTACGACAACGGGAATGAGCAAGATAACGTTCCGCGCTGATGACGAGCTCATTACGCGACTCGAAGCGTTTGACGCATCCAAAAGCGAAGTGATGCGTGACGCGCTCCGCGAGTATCTCGACCGCCACGCTGGCGAGTCGTTCGAACCGAGTGAGCCAGCGACCGCGTCGGATTCGCTCGATGAACTTGTCACCGAGCGGGTCGACACGCTCGTCGAAGCGCGTGTCGACGAACTACTGTCCGACAGGCTCGGGGCGTTTACGCCAACACAGCCACAGGACGTCAACGTAAACGTCTCGCTTGATGGTGGTTTTGCTGAGGAACCGTCGCCAGATTCGGTGGCTGTAAACGAGGAGTCTGACGCGTCACACGAGTCTATGGGTGACGTGTCACACGAGGCTCAACCCAGTAAGACATCTGTTGAGGAGGATGAAAACGCGGCCGTCAACGAGCGTAAGACGTGCGGCCAATGTGGTGAAAACCTGAGCGAGAGTCACGTTTACTGCCCGAACTGTGGTGAGAAGTCTTCCCACCGAGTGTTCTGCGAATGTGGTGATGAGCTCCGGTCGGACTGGGCATTCTGCCCC
>LKNH01000094.1 GCA_001564135.1 Halobacteriaceae archaeon Tc-Br11_E2g27
GTATAAACAATTCAACTGTAAATGTTGGATGTTGTATATGGAGCCACTGGACCAGCGTCGGAAGCGTCGGAGACGCCACACCATCGTCGTGCATCTGTTGCAGTTCCGTGACGAGTAATTCTGTTGCGGGATAATCAAAGATGACACGACGCGTGAGTAGCCCCCATCGGGGTGCTACCTCAGTAAATCGCTTCCGCGAACGCTGCCATTTTTCGAACTCTCGCAGTGCGCTGTCTACAGTGTTGTACTCTCGAAGCGCAAATCTGACGACTTCCTCTCCCAGTGCGGTGAGCTGGAGATATGGACCGTTCTTGATGACTACCCCGAGAAACAGTGCCCCACGAACCGCATCATCGACGGCACTCACAACATGTGTGCCAATAAGTCTGGTTGTGTTATCATCGTGGTATACTGCCAGAGGGACAGCCAGGTAGTTTTTCGGATGATTAAGTCCAAAGCTCTTGTCAGCAACGCCCTGTGTTCCTGCCTGGAATCTCAGGGCTGTCGCCTCGTCGGATGTTCGGTTTCCAACGATACGCGGCTGTTCAAGAACGTGCGAAGTTCCTTGATGGTCAATTCCAACGACCCCTACGTTGAGTTCTCTCGCAAGCGTCCGGTCCGTTTGGGTGATTGATTCTACTGGACAGGAGACATAGGCGACATTCGCTTCATGCAGTCGGTCATACGCCTGCAAAATACCGCGCTCAACATCGACAGTGCCTGTTTGGGTGTAGCCTTTCGCTTCGATTGCGATTAGTGGTGGTTCGTCACCAAACCGGTCCACAGCAAGGTAATCATTTGAAAGGTGACCAACTCCCACTAAATCTGGATATCCCGACCCAATACGAACGTGATTAAACGGGGCAAGTGTGGATTTTATTTCCTCATCAATGACCTTGTCATCCACCCATCGCTCCTGTGCAAATTGCGTATCAGTGACGACGTACCCGTCCTCGGGCGTTGGAGCGAACAACTCCTGTTTCGTCGCAGCCAGAACGGTCGGCTCAGTCAATTCTTCTACCGCTGCCATAGAACCTTATTCTTGCAGCTGTGGTACAAAGCTTTCTTTCCGTTATATAAAAGATTGACAGCATCTCATTTGATGTTTATACCAGCCACTGGAAAGTTATCTCTATCTTAGTGGTATTACTGCGAAGATTGGTTTGTTATACAGATGGTTCCAAAAATACGGTGGAATGATCTTAAATACTAATCTGAAAACTATCTACTCTGGAACTGGTCTCACTTACTCAAGCGTCCAACAGTATTTCTAATCTCTTCAACTTTCGCTGCCTGTTCCTCGTTGGCAGCAGCAGCGTTTTCGACTTTGTCTGCGACCTGGTTGGCCTGCTCCAGAAGTTGGTCCACTTGTGAAGCGACTTCCTCGGTACTCACAGCCTGGTCGTCCGTTGCATCTGAGACTTCACGTATCCCCTGTGAGGCTTCTTGGATGGAGTGCGCAATCTCTTGTAATGTATCCATTGCTTCAGTAACCTGTTCGATTCCCTGGTCAACTTCCGTGGTGGTTTTCTCGAGACTGTCGACGGTCTCTGCAGTATCTTCTTTGATATCTTTCACCATCCCTTCAATCTCGCTGGCATGAGCCTGCGACTCCCCGGCAAGACTCTTTACCTCGTCCGCAACGACAGCAAACCCTTCGCCTGCCTCACCGGCCCGTGCTGCTTCAATAGAGGCGTTGAGTGCTAACATATTGGTCTGGTCGGCGATGTCGTTGATGACCTCGACTATTTCATCAATTTCATCGATGCGCTCTTGTAACTGCTCCACGTCCGCCGCAGCAGTCTTTGCCGAATCGTCAACACGCTCCATTTTCTGGATTGCCTCCGTCGCGGTAGCCTGTCCTTCTTCAGCAAGTGTTTCGGCATTTTCGCTGGTGGTTGCCACCTCTTCTGCGGTCGAGGCAATTTCTTCAATCGTTGCCGACATATCCGATACTTCACTTGAAACTTCTTTAGCGGAACTGGCCTGTTCTCGAGCGAGCTCGCTAATCTCCTCGGTACTGTGAGCCACATCATCTGCAGTCTGTTTGACCTCTTCAACTGCAGACCCAACCTCGGATTCGACTTTCTGTCTGAGTTCCCATTGGTTTTGATAGGATTTGATAATAGATATCACTTTGTTGAGCAAATCCTGCTCTTCAGTGAGCCAAGGACCGTCATCTTCTTGAGGTCGTTCCTGGGTATAGACTAGTTCGACAATTATTTGCGTTCCTATTTGTGTTGTAGTCTCAGCGGTAAGTGGATGTTCGGTTTGTATGTACCCAGCGGATTCAACAACTGTCTCGCCGACCTGAATCCGTGCTTCGGCCACCTCTGGGTACTGAAACCATTGGTAGAGTTCGTCCACGTATGTAGCGACAAGTTCCTCGGTTTGTGTGTCGAATTCGGTAAAAAGTTCGGTTGCTCGTTTAACACACGCAAGCTCCTTCGTGCGTTCTTGCAACTCCAGCTTTGCATTTATCTCTTCCATCTCACGAAACTCCTTATCGAGATGAAAGTGCTCTGATGGTAGTTCCTCTTCGGGTGCTGTTTGTGATTCACTCATCTATGTCACCACTAGCCCATCAAACGGTTTGTTATTCACTATGTCACCTGTATCATCTAGTTCCTCAATTTCTAAGTCTACATATGTATTGTAAATATGACACAATTCTGCTAGCATGTGGCTGGTAACATAGTGTTAGTAAGTGATAAAACCCCCTATTATCAATATATAGCTCTACAACTTGTCGGATTCCTCCAACGACTAAAGTCGTGGGCTTCCTCCTTGCATTTCTTTGAACGGAATCTGTGCAAATGTATCCGGATTCATCGTAAAATCATTCGCCTCATATTTTATTTCTCTACGGCGATTTCAGAAATGGCAACTCCAAGTAACAACCTATGCAGACAGGAGGGCAAGGGTCAGTGAAGCAGACTACTGTTCACATTTACGGCGGTGCTCTGGCAGGAATACGTAACTGGAGCGGCACCAGTTGAGGCACTGTTCTCGCTTACTGCGGTAATTAAGATACGCCCGTTCCTTGAGTAATTCTTTTGATGGTTCTGGGACGATTGTGAACCCATCTAGAATGGTCATTGTCTGGTCACTGTTTTTCATTGCTTGAACCTCCTGTTAAACACCCAGGTGATTATCCTCGAACATACGTTTACCTCCGGTTAGTTAATGACCGAGAACCAGCAGAAGGCGCCGGGATAGTAGTGCTCCGACGGGGATTTGAACCCCGGTCATTGCCGTGAGAGGGCAATATGATTGGCCGGACTACACCATCGGAGCGCAGCAATTTGCCGTAATGCGGAAGGGTGTTTAACGATTGCGTTTCGTACTCAAAAACTATTCGTTATTTTGTATAGTTCTGTCTGTGTCTCTGACTTTGACATAAATATAATGTGATAAATAGAATCGTTATGGATGACAACTCATTCGTTGTCAAACGGTGAGCCGACGGCATCAGGTTCGTGTCCGGGCAAACTGATAATATTCTCACGCCCGACGCGGAGTTTACTAATTAGCTCCTCGTCTTCCATCTCGGAGAGCAACATGCTCACTTTTGACTTTGACCAATTCGTTTCATCGACAATCATTCCTTGTTTCATCCGCCCATCATTCGCCTCAAGCAGTTCGATTACTAGCTCTTCATCGGACAGTTCTTCGGTATCTTCTTCAGCTTGTTCCTCAGATACTTCCGTGGGTACTTGGAGTGACTCTGTCTGTGTTGTAACCTCATCGTGCTGTTGTCTTAGATACCACAACAGAACCGCGCCAGCAACTACTAGAGCTGCAAATATAATCCCGATAACCATTATCGGAGAAGTCCCATTGGTCGTATCAAGGACAGTATTACTAACGTCACCCTCTGAGTTTAATTCGATTGGGAGTGCGGTTTCCGCGCCCATCGAGGTCCCAGTTACGATGAGGAATAGTCCCATCAAGGAGAATGCGATGAAGGCCCGAGTATTCATATAATATATTATTCAATTAACGAGCGCATAAAAGCACTGTTTGTAGATGTTCGTCACAGTCACGTCGATAGGTCCAACCAAGCAGTGGGGACAGAAGAGATGTTCTGGAAGCCAGACGTACTAATTACGGACTTCATCTCCATTTTTAGTTTGTTTGAAGGTATTATTGCGAGTCTTTACCGCCGAGAAAACGCAAACTGTGTGTTACACATCCTGAGACAGCAATTGCTGTGTCAGAGGCATTAAAATCACCGCAATAATCACTATGAGTGGCCAACCGAAGTTCGCTAATCACCGGATAGTGAGCGAACACATACCGTACCACAGGACGGCGGAAACACAATCCTTAAACGGAGACCTTTGTTACAATGCGATAGCGGGATGGGATAGCCAGGAGATTCCGGCGGGCTCATAACCCGCAGACCGGTGGTTCAAATCCACCTCCCGCTACTTTTGTCGCGAATTACTTCGTGAGCGACATCCACTACCGGATTCAAACCCTGATACAGTAGTCGATAGGCTATTTTATCCCTAGTTCGAATCTTACTTCATGAGTAAAACAGTCTCAGTTACAGGAATGGCCTGTGGCGGTTGCGAAGAAGCAATCGAAGATGCGCTGGCCGCACTCGATGGTGTCGAAACAGTCAATGCAGACCACGAATCAGATATGGTTTCCGTAACCTTCAGCGATACCGTTTCAGACGACGAACTGGCAAGCGCAATTGAATCGGCAGGATACGAAATGACGGTGTAATATGAGCGGCGCATGGGTAAGCCTCTTTTCAGGCGGTAAAGACTCCTCATGGGCGCTCTATCGAGCGTTAGAAGAGGGCCTTCCAGTCGAGCGATTACTCACTGTCCATCCCGATGGGGATTCGTATATGTATCACGTCCCTGCCACGGAACTTGCAGCCCTCGCTGCTGAAAGCATCGGAATTGAACTCGTTGACGTTCGACCCGAAGATTTTGGGACTGAAACAGTCACTGATGTTGGAATGCAGGGTGATGCCGAAATTGAGCCGCTAGAAGCAGCACTCACAGAACTTGACTCGACCCTTCCAGGCGGCCTTGCTGGCGTCACAGCGGGCGCTGTCGAAAGCGAGTTTCAGTACAACCGCGTCAGTGATATGGCGGATCGGTTGGGTATCGACGTTTTCGCACCGATGTGGCAACAAGACCCACAGGACCTCATCGAGGAAATGCTCGCAGCAGGCTTTGAAATACGTATCATTCAGGTCGCAGCGGCAGGGCTTGATGAGTCATGGCTCGGGCGGAACTTAGATGTGGATGCACTGGCTGAATTGAATGAATTACATGAGCAATACGGCGTTCATATCCTCGGAGAGGGTGGTGAGTTTGAGACGCTTGTGACGGATGGGCCACATATGGACCAGCCAATCAAGCTTGATGGAAAGCCAAACTGGGAGGGGACGCGTGGTGTCTTCCAGATACAGGACGCGTGGCTTGGGAACCAAACGGAGGACTGAACCCTCTCATAGCAGCGGACGGAACCAACAGAACATACTTGCGACTTCAACTATTTTTTCGAAGGTCTTCCCGGGAATATCAATGTCCACCAAGTCCGGGCGCATCAAGCGGGTCCCAGAAGGGCAGGTGTGGGTGTGGGATATGATACCCGAGCAACATCAGTCCGTGCGCAAACAGGATATATCCAAGGACGACAAACGCCACCCCCAGAATTCGGTGGAGGCGCTGTCGGTGTGTCGCATCAACGCTGTCGATGACAGTCCCGTAAATGAATACCGCAGGAATGGTACCGAGACCGAGAGCGGCAAGGGCAGTCCCGCCAGCGATCGGTGAACCGGTCGTGAAAGCGAAAAAGTACGCAGGATAGAGGATGGGACACGGCAACAGTGCGTGAATGGAACCCAGTCCAACAATGCCTGGTCCACTCGCAAGTCGCTCAACCCAGTTAGTAAGCCAGGTTGTCACGTATTGCGTGCCAGGGAGATGGACACCAAAGGAGATGCGGCCGACGATATACTGTACACCAATAACGACGATAGCCCCGCCGATAGCTGCCCCGACGACACCCATAATCACATCAGCCATCGCCGTGAGTTCCTGCGTACTAACGACAAACGCCCACCCCAGCGTTCCCATGAGTACACCCACAAGCGTATATCCAATGGTTCGGCCGACGTTGAAAAGCATGTGCTGGCGGACTTCAAACGGCGTCAGATGTGAGCCACGTTTCTCCTGCTGGTAACCGCCATCTGGTCGAGTGTTCGTCATCTTGCTCGCATAGATCGTAACAAGCGGACCACACATGCCGATACAGTGTGCACCGCCGAGTAAGCCAATCACGAAAAACAGGATGATGTCCGTTCCGAGGAATGCTGTTGGCATAGGTGAAGGATTGCTGTGTTCTCATTAGCCCTACGGTCGGCCACAGTCATAGGGACGTTGGTTCAATCAGCTAATGATGGTTAATTCAATTGGCAACTGTTGGGTTGGTTAGTAGCCAACTGTTGATTAGTATCATCAGTTACTGATGGTTGTGCCGAATATGTTACTCGACGTTTTCACCCTGATAACTTCCGTCATACTGACCATCGTGTGCGGCCTCCGCAAACACAAGTTGAGCAATTCTCGCGCCTGGCTCAAGCCTAATGTCGTGATGTACCTGTAGTAAGCCCTCGCCCCGACCCTCATACCCGGCATCCCAGACCGCCGTATTGAGCATGCACGAATTCCGGAGAAGCGACGAACGGGGATAGAGAAACCCGATATGGTCTTCAGGAATGCGTATCACTTCGCCATACTGAACGATGTAACCGCCAGGGGAGAGGTGATACTGCCCGTCCGTTGTCTCAACCTCACGACGCTCGCCAACCGTTTTCCCATCACGTTCAATACTCCCGGTGGATATTTGCTCAAAGACAGAATCAAGGGTCAGGTCGACACCGTTTGGCTGTGGCTGGTCGTCTCGAATCGTACCAAGGTGGTCAGCAACAAACTGGCCGCTGCGGAACATGAGCAAAGGTGTGGAGAGCAGAACCAAGTCGCTACCGATTCAGCATACTGCGAACAGAACCCTGTAGAGTGGTAGTAAACGACGTTTATCTCCTTCACCCGTCGATTAACTCCGCCTGTGAAACGACAACAGGGCTACTGCACCACGAGGATTTATTGAGTTAGCGAACCGAACCTAGAGTGCTATGAGTAAAACTGTCACAGAGAAGATTCTCGATGACCATCTCGTCGAAGGTGAGCTAGAACCGGGCGAGGAAATCGGTATCGAAATCGACCAGGTACTGACACAGGATACGACTGGAACGCTGGTCTGGCTGCAGTTCGAAGCGCTCGGACTTGACGAAGTCCAGACGGAACTTGCAGCACAGTACTGCGACCACCAGACCTACCAGTTTGATTGGAAGAATACCGACGATCATAAATTCCTCCGCTCGGCCGCCGGGACGTTCGGTGCGTACTTCTCACGGCCGGGTAACGGTATCTGCCACAACGTCCACAGGGAGAATTTCGCAGCACCCGGCAAGACTCTGCTTGGCTCCGACTCACACACCCCAACACCCGGTGGTCTCGGGCAACTGGCAATCGGTTCAGGCGGACTGGACGTTTCGGTGGCGATGGGCGGCGGTGCCTATTACGTCGAAATGCCCGAAATCGTCAACGTGAGACTCGAAGGGGAACTAGACGAGTGGACAACTGCGAAAGATGTCATCCTCGAAATGCTCCGGCGGTTGTCAGTGAAAGGAGGTGTCGGAAAGATTTTCGAGTTCACCGGGCCAGGTGTCGAAACCTTGTCTGCACCGGAACGGATGACTATCACGAACATGGGGACGGAACTCGGTGCGACATCCAGCATCTTCCCAACCGACGACCGCACACGAGAGTTCCTCGAACGCGTCGGTCGAGAAGAGGAATACGTCGAACTTCAGCCCGACGATGACGCCGAGTATCACGACGAAATTACCATCGACCTCTCGGAACTCGAACCGCTTATCGCCGAGCCATCGATGCCCGACAACATTGTCCCAGTGCGCGAGGCCGCTGGTGTCGACGTTGACCAAGTGATTCTTGGCTCCTGTACCAACGGTGGCTACGAGGATATCCTCCCGGCAGCAAAGATGCTGGAGGACCGCTCTATCAATCTGACAACGGAGATGATTGTTGCCCCTGGCTCGAAAAAGGCAAGTGAGATGCTCGCCCGAAACGGCTGGACCGCCGAGATGATGGCGGCAGGCGTCAACTTCTCGGAGGCAACGTGTGGTGCCTGTATCGGTATCGGACACGTCCCGGGTAGCGATTCGGTCAGTCTTAGAACGTTCAACCGGAACTTCGAGGGCCGGTCCGGTATCGAAGATGACAACGTCTACCTCTGCTCGCCAGAGGTTGCGACTGCTGCAGCCCTCAAAGGTGAGATTATCGATCCCCGCGATCTCGCAGACGAATTGGGCGACTTAGAAACTCCAGGATTCGAGTTACCAGAGGAGTACGAAGGGGCCGAAAATGACATTATCGACCCCGATGAGGCTGTCGACGACAACCTGGTTAAAGGGCCGAATATCGGCGATGTGCCACTAAAGGACGCACTTGACGCTGACCTGGCTGGTGAAGCGCTGCTGAAGATGGATGATAATATCACGACAGACCACATCATCCCTGCCACACAGGATATACTGATGTATCGGTCTAATATCCCGAAACTCAGCGAGTTTACGCTCTCGCGAGTTGATGAAACCTTCGCACAGCGGGCGCTCGAATCTGACGGTGGCTTCCTTGTGGCGGGTGAGAACTACGGTCAGGGTTCCTCACGAGAGCATGCTGCACTCTGTCCGATGTATCTCGGCGTTGAGGGTGTACTTGCACAGAGTTTCGCCCGAATTCACCGCGCGAACCTGTTCAACTTCGGCCTGCTCCCGCTCGAAATAGACGAAGAAACCTACGTCAACATCGACCAGGGAGACGATATCGAGATTGTCGATGACGTCGCTGAGGCTGTCGAGTCCGGTCAAGAGGAGTTCACGATTCGGGTTAACGACGACTGGGAGGCGACAGGACTGTTGAAAGCAAGTCCCCGAGAGCGAGAAATCCTGGCTGCCGGTGGGAAACTCTCGCACGTTCGTGCACAGCACGATGAAGGCGGTGCTGCGCCGGCAGACGACTAAGTAAGCACTCGGTAGTTGGAAGGCGAAACACAGACATCGCATCCTATTTCTTCGCGGGAAGCAATCACTCCAACAATGCGACCAGCACAGCCAGTCGAGCAA
>LKNH01000095.1 GCA_001564135.1 Halobacteriaceae archaeon Tc-Br11_E2g27
AGCCCGAGCAGCCGGTCGGACGGGGGCAGTGACGAAGAGAGCGAGTAAGAGTTCCTGTTACTCGTTGACTAATACAAGAAAAACTGGGGTTTGTTCCATCGTGCGAGAAGTTCCCATAAGTATTTAAACCACCCATCATATGGGTGGTTCATACTGGTTGTTCTTTGCCTGTGAGTATGGTATATGAGCCAACGACAGATGGCACGGTTGCGTCCGTCCCCCAGCGCGGAAACCGAACGAGCCGTTGTTGACGAAGAGGTACTTAACTGTGTTCTCACTGCACTTGAAGACCAGGACTGCCGAGATATTCTGGAAGTCACAGTCGATGAGACGCTGACGGCGAATGAACTTTCGGAAGTCTGTTCGCTTCCACTGTCGACGACCTACCGAAAAGTCGAGAAACTCACCGATGCCGGGTTACTTGACGAACAAGTTCGTTTGTCTACCTCGGGAAAGCATAAAAGCGAGTATACGCATGACGTGACTGACATCTCGCTGTCCGTTGATAGCGATGACGGGGTTTCACTGATTGTCTCGCTCTGTGAGGATGCGGACCCAGCAACATCCGCCTTTGCTGGTGCTGATTAACTCACCTATCTGTCAGCGATTGCGGCCGCTGTATGCGGGTTTTTGTCTTTTGGTTTTCCGTGATACGAACCCTTATTGAAACACGCCGATAACAGTACCTATGGAGACAACCGCTCGCTCGACCGAGCAAGCGCTCGGGGACGTTACGGACCCGCTTGAGCGACCGGTCGTGCGTCGGCAGGCGGTCTTTGTCGCGCTAACGTTTCTCGGGATGATGGTTGGGTTGCTGGGAAGTTGGTTCGGTGGGTCCCCTGCCGTTGTTTGGGGGAGTTATGCTGTTGCCTACGTTTTTGGCGGCTGGTATGGACTGAAAGAGAGCATCAAAAGCATTCAGGAACCGGCTGTCGAGATTGACCTGCTGATGATTCTCGCTGCCCTTGGTGCGCTCATCATCGGCGCACCGTTCGAGGGTGCGATGTTGCTCTTTCTGTTCTCGCTTTCGGGGGTGCTCGAAGAGTACGCAATCGGCCGGTCACGCACGGCCATCAAATCGCTCATCGATATGCGACCGGAGTCAGCCCAGGTCAAGCGTGGTGGAGAGGAGGTCACAATCCCGATTGAGGATGTCGAGGTCGGTGACGTGTTTGTTGTGCGGCCCGGGGCGCGCATCCCGCTCGATGGTATTGTTCAGTCCGGCGAAACCACCGTCGACCAGTCATCGCTAACCGGCGAGTCGGTCCCTGTCACAAAAGAACCGGGAGATGAGGTCTACGGTGGGACGATAAACGAAACAGGAAGTCTTGAAGTCGAGGTTACCCGCGAGGCACAGGAATCTGCTATCTCGCGGCTCATTCATCTGGTTGAGGAGGCACAGGAAAAGCGCGCGCCAACGCAACAGCTTATTGACCGCTTCGAACAGCCGTACGTGCTGTCCGTCCTTGCAATGACGGCGGTGGCGATTGCGCTTCCGTTTTTTCTTCTCAACCATGCCTTCGAACCTACCTTTTATCGAGCGATGACGCTCATGGTTGCAGCCTCGCCCTGTGCCGTCATTATTTCAACGCCTGCAGCCGTACTGTCGGCCATCTCCGCTGGTGGTCGACAGGGTGTGCTGTTCAAAGGCGGTGAGCATATCGAGACGGCAGGCAACGTCGATGCCGTAGCCTTCGATAAAACGGGGACGCTGACCGAAGGCAATACGAAACTCGCCTCGGTGACGGCACACCCTGAGGCAACAATTCCGGTTCCGGAACCAGTCAACGCATCCGGGTCGGAACAAGTTGCCGACGACCGACTGCTGTCCCTTGCTGCTGCTGTCCAGAACCGCTCGGAGCACCATCTGGCTGAGGCAACCGTCGAAGCGGCGGAGGACCGCTCTCTTTCGATTCCCGAATCGAGCGAGTTCGATGCCGTGGTCGGCAAGGGCGTCCACGCAACTGTGGAGGGGCAAACAATCCATATTGGCAATCGACGGTATTTCGAGACGGTTACTGACGGCCAGTCGATTACCGGACTGGATAGCGGGTTCGCGGCAGTCCGCGAACTTGAGGAAGAGGGCAAAACAGCCGTGCTCGTGGTCAGCGAGACAGACGAACGGCTGCAGGTGCTTGGCTGGCTCGCGTTTACTGATACGATTCGTGCGGATGCAGCGGAGATGATACAGAAACTCCGTGAGCGCGGCGTCGAGCAGATTGTCATGCTGACCGGCGACAACCAGCGGGTTGCTGACTATATCGCCGACGAACTCGGAATCGACGAGGTGTACGCTGAACTCCTTCCTGAGGAGAAGGTCAACCATATCGAGCAGTTACAGGAACGCCATAATGCGGTGGCGATGGTTGGCGATGGGGTCAACGATGCGCCTGCACTGGCAACCGCAGATATCAGCATCGGGATGGGTGGTGCCGGAACCGACGTTGCACTGGAAACGGCCGATATCGTCCTGATGTCCGACCAGCTCAGCCGACTTCCCTATGCGTTCGCACTCAGCCGCGAGACTCGCAAAACGCTGTATATCAACTTCTCTATCGCGTTTGGGGCGATTGCAATTATGATTATCGCCATTCTGACGGCCGGTATTCCGCTGCCGGTCGCAGTGGTTGGACACGAAGGGTCGACGGTGCTCGTGAGTCTGATTGGCCTCCGGCTGCTTCGGTTCTCGGAGTGAGCGGTCCCCCGAAACTATCTGGATAGCGGTCGTAAATACACCAATGTACCACCATATCCTGCTTGCAACCGACGGGAGCGCGCACGCACAGCAGGCGACTGAGCATGCTGTCCATCTTGCGGAACTGGCAGGCGCAACGTTGCATATCGCCTCGGTTGTCGAAACGCGAACGGAATACGATTCGGCGATTATCGAGCGTGAGGTCGTCGAGGAGAGCCTTCGAGAGCGTGCGGAGGAAGCCATCGTCGCTGCCGAGCAGGCTGCCGCCAGGGCGGGGGTCGAGACCGAGCGCTGGCTGTTGCGTGGCGTTCCAGCGGACGAACTGTTGACAGTTATCGAGGAGCAGGATATCGACCTCGTCGTACTCGGCGAGCAGGGGTTGTCTGCGTTCAAAACGGTGCTGCTCGGGAGTACTGCGGAGGCAGTGATTCACGGGACGGCGGTTCCGGTGACGGTTGTGGGGGCAGACGGGGCAGCCTGAGTGCCCGATAGCGAAACAGGGAACTGCGTTTTATGCAACTTGCACAACAGTTGCCGGTATGCACTGTATTGAGGCGGACGAAACCACTGTTGAGACGTTGACCGAGTTGTGGTATATGCTGGCGACGGAGATGGAAGCGCATTCCGACCTCAACGAACTCGTCTACTCGTCCGTCGATGAGGTCTCCGAAGATGGATTCAGACGCCAGCTCGAAAGCGACAGCGTTTCCAACGTCTTGCTTCAGGAATCAGGTGAGACAATCGGATTTCTCACGCTCTCGGAGGGAACCCATCCGTCACGGGAGTATTCCGAGTATCTCAAACTGATCAATCTCTTTGTGAAACCGGAGCACCGAAATCAGGGGTACGGAACGGAGGCGGTCGAATGGGTCAAAGAACGGGCAGTAGAGCGCGGGTGTGACCACCTCAAAGTCTCGTTCGAGGTGAATAATAACGGGGCGAGGCGGTTTTATGGGAGGCATGGTTTCGAGGAAAAACAAATCGAGTCTGTGTATCGATTAGAGGGTCAGTACGGGTCGTAGACTGCGACGGGGAGAACTGTCTGCACATCATCTTTCCAGAAATGCTTTTCCGCGGTAGCGAAGGTGCCACCGTGTTCCCGTGCTGTGGCGGCAATCAGCGTATCTGGATGGTCAGCAGGGACTCCTCGGCTCAGTAGCTCTTCCTGTAGTGAGACGGTCTCGTCGGCCGTGCGGTTCGTGACTGGGAGTACATCCATTGCCGTGGTGACTGCCTGACGGATTTCGGCCGGAGTGCCGTCGATATATCCGTGCACACAGCCCATGTATGCCTCGTACAGGACAATAGACGGTACTGCCCAGGCCTGGTTTTCGTACTGTCTGAGAAACTGCCGTGCAGATGCTTTACCATCGAGATAATCGCTGAGCAGGTTGTTATCGAAGACTAACATTCGTCTTCACGGTGCCCTCGTTCGGCCATTCGTGCTTGCATCCGCTCTCGCATCTCGTCCATGCCGGTTCGTGTCTCGGATTCCGTCTCCGAGAGAATACCAAATCCTGCCCACCTGTCACGCTCTGTGAGTCGAAGGATAACGTCCTCGTAGCTCTCTCCCTCGCGTTTGTAGAGGTCGAGTCGGTCTTTTGCTTCCTTCGAAACGCGAATTGATGTATCTCCCATCATATACGCATACGTATACGCATACAAAATAGCTTCGGCTCGCTACTGGACAGACAGTTCTATTTGTGCGGCTGTGTATGACCCATCTGATGACAGAATCCCCCTTTGACGTGACGATTCAGGTTGCAAAAGTAACTGATGCAGAACCGTTTCCGGAAGCGAACAAACCGGAGATGGTCAAACTGTGGCTTGATTTCGGCGAGGAAACGCGCCAATCGGCGGCACAACTTGGCTATCACCACGAAGCGGAGGATATCGTCGGCGAGCAAGTTCTCTGTGCAACCAATCTCGGGTCAATTCGGATTGCTGGGTTCAAATCAGAGGCGCTGACGGTTGGCGTCCCCGGCGATGACGGCAATCCGGTGCTTGTGACGCCTGAAGCCGACGTTCCGCTCGGTGGGGAGTTGTTCTGACCCGGTTGTGTGACCTCTCTGCTTCTCCCCGACAGCAGGCATATGTGTATTCACACCCACTAGTCACCAATGAGTTCCGAAACGACGGCGACCCTCCACAAGGCCACACGAACTAACGTTTCCCAGAACCAGGGCAAATTTCGGACACATTTCAATTTCCCCGGTCGGACCTTGCCCGGCCACGACGACCACGGCTACGGTCCCCTTTCGACCGTCGTCGAATCGTTCATGGACCCGGATACGCTCATTCGGATGCATCCCCACCGCAACGAGGAAATAATCTCGTGGGTACCCCGCGGCGTCATGCGTCACGACGACGGCGATGGTAACAAACTCGTGACCGACAGCGACCATCTCATGGTGATGAACGCCGGTCGGGAGTTCTGGCACGAAGAGCGGACGCTGGCGGATGACCCACCGCTTCGCATGCTCCAGATATTCGTTCGCCCACACAGCCTCGACCTGCCGCCGAACATCCAGCACGAACCAATCGAACAGCCGGTGCAAAACGAGTGGCGATACCTGTTCGGTCCGGAGGAGTCGGAGGCACCGCTGTTCGTCCGTAATGATGTCCACTTCTATGATATCAGCCTTGATTCAGGGGCAACCGTTAACCTCCCGACGAAACCGGACTGGGATACGTACTTTTATGTCTTCGATGGAGCGGTGACTGCTGGGGGGACACGGTTCGATGAAACGGAAAGCGGACTGGCAGTCGAAGGGGCTGATTCGATGTCACTGACTGCCACAGCGGATTCGCTCGTCGTTGCGTTCGTCATCAATCCCGATGCGCCGGTGACGCGGCAGGGAACGATTGGGCGGTGAGAACCTCATATTTTCAATATAGGACGAACTCCCTCAACCTATAATAAGACTAAGTACGAACGGTAGCATATGACCGAAGACAACTCAGGTTCTGAGGGGCTGCTACAAAGCCAGACGACGGGTGAAGACCGTGTACGGATGGTCGTACGCCAACTGTCGGAGCCACGCACGGCAAACTGGATTGCCTCCGAAGCAGGCTGGTCACACGAGCCCACGAGCCGTGTCCTCGAACGACTGGTTGCCGATGGAATCCTTCACCGAGACGAGACTGGGCCCCATACGACGTACTATCCTGATTACCGTCGACAGGCAATGCAGGAGGCGATGCACCTTCGAGACAGTGGTCACAGTGTCGAGGAACTCACAGACCGCCTCACCGATATGAAAACACAAATTCGTGACTGGAAGGATGAGTTTGACGTCGAATCGCCAAACCAGCTTCGCGGAACACTCGCTGATGAGATGGTTGATGCCGAGGAGGAAGACCGTCACCGTGAGATTGCCCGCGAATGGGAACACCTCCAGCGGCGCATCGAGATTGTCGGCTTTGCCATTCGGGAATGGGACTTCCTCGCTCCGACAAATGGGCCTGCTGAGGCCAGCAGCTAACTGATGTCTGTCCTGCACCCCGGGGGAGACCCCAACGCGAATCTCTATGCGCAGCTGAAGCGGGATGTCCTCGAACGGATCCCGCAAATCACGAGGGTCGAATACGTTCCAGATGCCATCGAAGCCAAGCAGTTACGCGCGACGTTCGACCCAGCACGACTTGACCCCCCGACAGGTCCTGAATCGCCGGAGCTGGTCATTAAGTGGTATCGGCAGAATCCACACGATTGGTTTCGTATCGACTATACTGACCCGAATACGGGCTTTCACGCTGGCTGGCACCAGGATGAAGACCATCCTGAGTTCGGGCAAACCCATTTCCAGTACTCAAGTGAGGATGCGGAAGACCGCTGGGGCATCACATTCGAACACGAGACTCCTTCCCTCATTCTCTGGCATATCGTCGAAGACCTCCTTGAGGAAATCCGTCCGACGTACCAGTATGGTAACGAGAGCTGGTAAGCTAACGTGTGGCAACACGGTAGAGCAGAGTCGATAAGCCGACCTGATCGAACTTGGATTTATGGTTTCGGCAGTTCCCATCACAGAGAAAAATATCGGATTATTCTCCGGTAGGTTCGAGGGGGTTCAGAATACGGATGGTATTACTATCTAAGAATTTCCCGAAGGAAACTTGCCGATGAACAACAACCAATCAGAATCCGTAGAAGATGACGGCCGAGAGGGGACTTTCGGGCCGTACAGACGCGACATTATGAAAGCCCTCGGTGCAGGGACTGCAGTTGGGCTGTTTGGCGGGGTAGCTGCGGCAGAGGAACATGACGAAGAAGCGGATGATGACAATGAAATGGACGACGAAATGGATGATGAGACGATTGACGAAGACGAGGTGGATGACGAAGTAACGGAGCAGACCGTCCACACCGTTCGAACACTCATCACGGAATCCACGAACACGGAGCGGCCGGCGGACTTCTTCTATCAGCCAACTGGGCTGGCTATCGAAGCGGGAGATGTCATCAAATTTGTCTTCACCACGCCTGACCACACGGTCACCTCGTACCATCCTGCCTACGGCATGCAACGCCGAATCCCATCGGGCGTACAGCCGTTTTCCTCACCAATCCTGGGATGGGAGCCCCATTCATTACCGGACGATATCGATATGCCACCGGAGCCGCAACAGAACGGTGATGGGGATAACGGCCCGACACCAACATCGTGGCTACACGCGTTCGAAACGCCGGGCGTTTACGACCTCGAATGTGCCCCACACGAAGCCTTCGGCATGGCGATGCGTGTTGTCGTTGGTGAGGAAACCGAGACGGAATTCGAAACATCCGACCCGGACCAACTCCCACCACCACGCGCCGGCCCGGTCGAATTCTCGCGACAGGTGCTTACTGACCCGAATCTGGAACCAGAAGCAATTGTCGAGGAAGGCCGGGTCGAATGGATGGACCTCGAAGCGAATCAGGAGGTCGACGATGTGGATGATGAATCCGACGAGGAGGTGCCCGATGAAGAGGAGAATGATGTCGATGACGAACCGGAGGATGATGAGAACGATGTCGATGACGAGATGGACGACGACAACGGCGCAAACAACGAAAGCTCCTAACGGACGGGGACTTACCGCTGACGAGGCACCATCACCCGAGGTGCCAATGTTCTTGCCTGCTCAGACCAAGGCACAGACAGCATGACCGCCAGCGCGCTTCTTATCCGCCTCAAACGGCCGCTTCTGTATGTGATGGCCTCGATTTATATCATCGCCGGCATCACGCATTTCATCATCCCAGAAGCGTTCGCCCAGATTGTCCCGCCACAGCTTCCGTATCCGTTGGCGCTTGCCTATCTTTCTGGTGTCGCTGAGATTGCACTCGGTGTCGGGTTGCTCCATCCGAGAACGCGAAAGCTCGCTGCATGGGGTATCATTGCCATGCTCATTGCGATTTTCCCGGCCAACATCTACATGGCTGTTAGTGATGTGACGGTGACCAGTGTATTCGGCCGGACGCTTGACCCGTCGCCCGCCGTCCGGTGGGGACGACTCCCGCTCCAGGGTGTCCTTATCATCTGGGCGTGGTGGTACACTCGGCCGATGCCCGGTGAGTGATTGCGGGTTCGGCTTCGGATGAACGATTGATACTGCTGGACGTAGAGTGCCAGTATCGTTAGCGAAACTGGTGAAGCGACGCATCTTCTTGTCCAGACAACTGCTCCGTAATGGTGTTCTCCCGCCAGCCAATCGGTGAGAGGATGCTCTCCGCTGCCCGAATAAGCTGCCTTCGATAGAATTCGATGTCGTATTCTCCATCTCGTTCATGGGCTAACCGAACTCGTTCGTGTCCTGTTTTGGAGTCATCCACTACAACGTAGGAGACGCTCTGACCCGGTGCAGAGTCAGTTCCAGCCACCCTTTGTCGATAGAGCGCTGCGGTCGTCCGGCTTCGCTGTGTGTACTCCTCCAGTTTCTTTGACGCCCGCTTTGTGATAACCAATCGTTCCGGGTCAACCGACTCAGCTTCGAGTTCTTGAATCCACTGGCGCAGTTCTGCACAGACTGCCTCGGGGCGTCGGGTCGAATCGAACGTCTCAATCAGCGCCTGTTGACAATCCGCAACGAACTCCGGGGTGCTTCGCTGGCGACACTCGATACCACGGTATTTGTAGCTCCCATCCTGACGTGCGCCGAAGTATTTAGTCAGTGCGCCGCTCTCGCTGTCACGCAGCGGAACGAACGCTATCCAGTCGTAGGCTGCTTCGTATTCGAGGCGAATGCCAGTCTCCTCAGTAATATCCCGTGCAACTTCCTTCAGCGGTACTTGCTCGCGCTCGTCAGCGGCGGTGACCCACAGGCTATCGACGATACCGTGCACAACGCGCCATCCTGCCCGTTCCAGAGTTTCTTTCGCGTCGAGGAGAATTTCCCGAGCGTAGGCGTTGATGGCTTCGTGACACTCGATGCGGCCGAACTTCGCGTTCGAGAATCCCTGATAGCCAAAACAGGAGACAAGAATCCACTTCAACGCGTCTGCCTGCCCTTCCAGTGCTG
>LKNH01000096.1 GCA_001564135.1 Halobacteriaceae archaeon Tc-Br11_E2g27
AGTTGCGTCGAATCGAGTTCCAGCGTCATTGGTCATCTTACCGCTTCAAGCACATTGAGAGTACCGGCTGGACACAGAATCAGTCTGTGGAGTCCGGTTCCAGAGAGAACGTCTTCTCTTCGACAGTCTGTACCGCCTCAGGTGGTATCGTTTCCCCGTGTACTTCAACGGGCTGTCCTGCAGCGAGTTTACCGAACGCAGGACCTTCCGAGACACCCAGGGTACTAGCCTTCTCGGGGTCGAACGATTCCGAACGAACCATCACCGCATTTTCCTCTCGGTTGACCTCCTCGTACGTCGTTTCAAGCACCGAAATCAGTTCCTCGATAATCCGCTCATACTGGTCTTTCCCTGATAGGACAACAGTTCCGGTTGGTCGGGTGCCGCCTTCAGCAGTCATGAACCCAATCGATTCAGCCTGCACGGCAGCTCGCACCCCCTCACGGTCCGCTCCAACAGTCTCCGTCAGAAGTTCCTTCGGTACTCGGAGGACAGTCCAATCAGTTTCTGTTGCCATCTGGGCTTGCTCTCCAATTCGGAGTCCGTCAGCAATCTCGCCAACCTCCGATTCAAGTTCGTTGATAAGCGACAGCGAAACGCCGTCAGTTTCACGAACCCAGGTTTCGCTGACAACCTGATAGCCACGCTCTGTCAGTTGTGGACGAAGAGCTCCATTGTCTCCATCGATCACCGCATACTCGGCGTTGCTCATCGTAAACGCTAGCTCAAGGACGTCTCGGTCAGTCTCTGCATCGTCGATTGCATCGAGTCCCCAGTCCGCTGCGATGTGTCCTACAGCCCAGTCGGTATCACGGACAATACGTTCAAACCGCTGTGCGTAGTGACCGCCACCAAACCCAACGAGATGTCGACAGCGTGGCTGTTCTTCTAGCTGTTCGGATTCACAGTTATCCGGTTCCACCCCTCTGAGCGAGAGTATCGCTTGGGCAACCGCCTGCCCTGCGTCGATGTCGTCCCATTGTTGTTCGTCGCTGCCAATTTCGACGAACATCGAGGGTGCACCGACATCGGTAGGGCCGTGGTGTGTACATTCCATTCCCACCTCGTAACCGTCCGGCGCAAACTCATCCAGCGAAGTAACGACCGCAGCATGGGCATTAGGACAGGCTCTTGCAAGGGAATTTGACTCGCCTCCGAACTCCGCAGGACCAAAATTACCGGTGTGGTGTGCTGTGAGCAATGGTCCAGTCTCACCCGAGTGTCGTGAGGCAAAAATGAGCAACGAGATATCTCCAAACGCATCCGCAGGCCGTTCGAGTTCTAGATGCCACTCGTCGAATTCACGCATCTCGACGCCATCACCTCGATAGACTGTCCCGCCGCCTTCCGTATCAGGGATGGACTCATCAATAGCTTCGGTCCACTCGGTTTCCGCCAACAGCGCCTCTTTAATCGTCAAAGAGGCCGTATCCGCTCGCGAAATAACGATACCCAACATGTGATTTAGATACCGAAAGCAAATCGAAGCATGTCACGGGTTCCAGGTCCAAGGCCGACCGCGATGATGGCACCCAGCAAGACGATGGCAAATTTCGGGCTTTCCTCCAGGAACTGACGGTCGAAGACAGCAACGATGGCTAGCGGAACGATGATTTTGATTATCGCGAACGGCCAGGCCTCACCGACGTAGATGCCAAGAATTTCGTTGCCACCCTGAATTGTTTCCGTGGCTGTCATCACAAAGTCGTTGAACGGGTGTTTTGGGTCGTAACCGAGGCCGAGATCCCAGAGGTGAGTCCAGTCGTTTGCGAGTACATTAGCAAACCCATCCACTGCATGTCCCCAGACAACGACGAACCCGATGAGTCCCGTTCCTGCATTAATTTCGGGTTTCCATCGCTCGGAACCGTAATGAGTCGCAAGTGCGGCTACCGTTGCCAGTGTGAGGACAAGCAGAATAACACTCGGGTAGAACGAAGTATACTCCGTTGTGACGCTGAGATACCAGAGATAGCCAAACGCTGCAAGAAGCCAGAACATGCCGATGCCAGCAAGCGGATATGTCCATGTGTCGGTGATGTTCCGGTGGTCAAGCCACTTGCTGATGACCAATGCAGCTAACCCGATGATGAAGACGGTGAAATAGATGAAGGGGCTAATCAACGCAGCACTGGCTGGGAATTCGAGCGCGGGTGTGATATTTTCCCGAGTTGCTGCGACGAAGGCATCTTCGACGGTTCGGAGCGCACCACCAAAGAGCATGAGCGGGACCAGCGCAAAGAGGAAATGCGGATACGGCGTAAGGTCAAAATTCTCAAGAAGCAGATAGACCCCCGCAAGAACGAACATCAAAATCAGGATATAACTAATCGTGGAGATAATGGTGTATCCCGGTTCGGCGACGAATGCAGCATCGTAGGCATCCCGAGCACACCCGTGTTCTGCTTCGCTTCCAGGAACAGTACGACCCTCTTCGGGGAATCGAACGTAACAGCTCACACCATCAGCGTCTGCGTGAACCGGCCCCCAGAAATACTGCCAGATAAAGCCATGATACACCCGCTCGGTGAAGGCGAGGGAAGCAGCGATAAGTCCCACGACGGCAGCGATGGCCGTTCCAATCCAGGCCTTCTCGGGGGTGATATCGTAACGGTCCAAGGCGTCCATACACACATTGCAGGTCGGAGATTAATTGAGGATTCCGGTCTCCAATGCACAACGAAATAACCAGTCCTGACTCGGAGGTACAACAAAATAACCAGTCCTGGCTCCAAGGCACGGTTACCCGAGAATGGTATTTCGAATGAACAGGCGGCTTTTTGCAATGGGGATGTGTAAGAATCGGATATGAGCGAAGAAACAGGCGTCTCTGATGAGACAGAACTCCGTGTGTACGACCCGGATGCTGACCATTCTTTTCCGGACGAGCGGCTTAACAAAGTGCTTAGCGCAATCGACGAAGATGAAGAAATTCAAGCCTATCTCGAAGCACAGAACGTCAATCCAGTCATGCGGATGCAATATAATGACCATGGAGCCAAACACGTCGAGATTGTGAGACACAAGGCATTGTGCCTCTATGAGCTGCTTAAACGCGGAGGAGTTTCGTTCAACGGGGCAACGCAAGAAGGATTAGATGTCGCTGATGAGCCTGTCATTGTTGCACTTGCCGCAACCCTACACGACATTGGTCACGTCGTTCACCGTGATGAACACCCGTATTACTCCATCCCGTTGGCTGCCGATATTCTCGATGATTTTCTGCCCCAGTTCTATGATATAACAGCGGCCGTCAAGATGAAAGGTGAGGTGTTACACGCCATTCTGTGTCACCAGACTGCCGAGAATCCGCTGACGCTTGAAGCAGGTGTGGTTCGAGTCGCGGATGGACTGGATATGGAGCGTGGTCGTTCACGCATTCCCTACGAACAGGGCGGCCGTGGTATCAACACAGTCTCCAGTCAGGCAATTGAGCGGGTCAAACTCCTCGAAGGCGATGACGTACCGGTAATGATTGAAATCGAAATGACGAACGCCGCTGGAGTCTACCAAGTCGATAATCTGCTTGCATCGAAAGTTCATCAATCGAATATCAAACAGCACTTGCGAATCGTTGCGGTAAACGTCCGAGAGGAAACCGAGCGAATCGTCGAACGACTTGAACTGTAGTCCGACGGTCACTTTGGCTTTGCAGAGTCGAACTACTGGACAGCAGTTTCGACGTTCATCGCAGCGCGCCGTCCGCTTTCCAGTGCGCCCTGTATTGAGGACCACTCCGTATAATCGCCAGCGAGATAGACAGGACCGTCAGGGGAATCGATTGCAGGTCGCTGGTCTCTGAATCCCGGTTGTTGTGTCACCTGTGCCACTGGGATACGGTCAGTTCGTAACAGCGACAGTTCGTCAAAGTTGTTCTCAGGATACCATGACTCGAGCGCTGATCGGACCGCCGCTGCCAGTTCATCAGCCGTTTCCGTCGGGTTACCGAGGAAGGTTGCGCTCAACAACTGCATTCGGCTGGGGGCATATGAAGGAGCAACAGCAGACATCGGGGCAACCTGGTTCGGGTAGCCACTTTCCATGTTCAACAGCAAACGACCACCAGTCCTGAGCTGTTGCGTATCGGGAAGCGAGAAATACTGCGTCACACAGCCACGATAACTCCCATCATAGGTAAACTCCGGAAGCAATTGCTCTGCATTGCCAGGGTCCGTGGCAACGATGACTGCATCAGGGGTGTGTGTCTCGCCGGAAATCTCCACTCTCGGAGTATCGCAGGCCGTGATGGCTGAGACAGGGCTACCTGCTTTGATTGTGACTCCTCCATTCCGTGCTTGTGTGGCCAACTGTGCTGGAATGGCACCCATTCCCTCTGTGGGAACCGCTATACTCCCGCTCAGAAGCATTTTGAAGGTATACTCAAAGACAAAAGCGGAGGTGGACAGCGACCGGTCAAGCGTAATACCACCGTAAAATGGGGTCGCAAAGTTGCTCACAAACCGCTCAGAGAAGCCAACATCTTTGAGGTATGTTTCAATTGTCTGATTGTCGTGTTCCAGGATATCTGCAAGGGGCTTCCGAGAAAGTTGTCGTCGGAGTTTGAGGACCAGCAGCTTGTCTCGCATCGAGACATTTCGATTAAATAGCGTCGCGGTCAGCGCTTTGGGGTCCCGTAGCGGGTCAGCAAGTATCGAGCGTTCCCCTGACTGGACGAGCGTTGCGCCGGGTCGGAAGCGCTGGAGAGAGAGTGTATCTAAATCTAATTCCTCTTTGACCGCAGGGTAGGCGGTAAAGAGGACCTGAAAGCCACGGTCAAATGTATAGCCATCCTCTTTCGCCGAGCGCACTCGCCCACCGACTGTTTCGGCTTGTTCAAACAGCGTCACTGTGTGACCGGCCCGGCCGAGGTGTTTGGCCGCAACCAGCCCGGACAGGCCGCCGCCGACGACAACGATTTCTGCCATTGTCTCCCGTTTGCGCGCGATGAATAAAATGACTGCGTGAGCCGAATACTCTACTCCAGGTGCGAACCTAACCGGACTTGTCCGTTACTCACATCCCGCCTCCTGCCCGTTCACTGCACCAGTATGTGGATACAGCGGCGAACACTCGGGATTCTCGGTATTCCTGTCCCCGACGCCGATACCGCCCGGCGGGACGATGACGATAAGCGTCGTTTCTTCGTTAAACGAGATTGGGTCAACCGTTCCGAGTTCGACATCTTCACCAGTAACTGGAAGGGTGACTGTCGAATCGTCTCTGACATACGTCAGGGAGGTTGTTGTGTCCGTTGTGGTCAGATTCGCACGCAGTTCGAACCGGCTATACTCACCGTGTGCCTGAACATTCCAGGTATTGATAGTTGCATACCACATCCCGGGAACGGGCAAGAGTGGCACTCCAGCAGGCACTCGGACCGGAGTATCAACGCCATCGACCCAGTCGTCGTACTGTTCGATGTCGAATTGGTCCTTACCTGTCGAGGAGAGTCTATCTTCAAGCATGTCGGATGATACCGCTGAAAGCGCCTCACGGATACGTTCGTCCAGTTGTTCTAACTCCTCGACATCAGATAGCGTAATATGCTGGTCCTGTGCCGCCGTCATGAAAGCGGGATACACACTTGATTCAATTGTTCCCTCCCACGCTACGGAGGTGTTGAGATATGTTGGTTGGTACTCGCTTGCCCGAAGGTCATCCTTCATCCGTTGTGTGAGCGATTCAATCATTTTACCATCACCAATCGCAATTGCACGTTCACCGACGCTTTCATACTCATCGAATTGCGCTTCGAGCGCTGTGACGATTTGTTGCTCAGCAGCTGCAGCGGTTGACTCATCCGGAATCTCACATCGGAGCTCATCGCTCTGGCACGTTTTCGGTACGCTGGAGAGATTCCGATGGACGGGTTCCGATGATGAATCAACCACTCGTATGTCGTCGGGATAGAGCGTGTGTAGGAGGGATTTTCTAAACTCGTCTGCAAACTCATCAATGGCTACCTCCGTCTCTTCGCGGATTGTGTCAGTGCCGGATGCAAGCGACTCGTACGAACCGTACTCACTACGCTCGGCCGCGGTAGTCGCAAGCTGTCCCGCCCTGACCGCCTCACCGGCCATCTGAAGCGACAGTTCGGCGTCCGGGTCACCAAAACCAAAAAACGAGGCCAACCGGTCAAAGAACCCATCGATGATAGTTTCGTACGGCATCTGCAGTTGATTATGATTTTTGAGCGAAAGTGGGACAAATTCATCAGTTGTGCCGACCTGTGGTATCTCCTCAGCAGTGACTGTTTCCGTCGTAAGATACGTTGGGGAGCCACGAATTTCGTAGCTGATATCTTCTCCTCTGTCAGGTGATTCGATAGACTCTGGGTCAGGTTTCTCGGGTTGAACGCCTTGCTGGAGTGCATCTAGCCCCTGTTCGAGACCGTCGTCGATATCTTCGAGTGTCTCATCAAGTCCAGATACCGCCTCTGCGTGTCCATCGTCGAGTGTTTCAAGATCCTCCAATAGAAGTTCAAAATAACTGTATCTCAGTTCCTGCTGAACGACGTCTTCCACCGTCTGAGCAGGGTGATGCTGGTCAATAGACTGGACCCTCTTATTTTGTACCTGGTCCATCAGTCCTTCGATGGGACTGGTTTCAGCAGTGTCCCCACCGTGGATGAGTTCATTCCGCTCGAACGTATGACTCACCGTTGCAGTCTCGGACTGGAGGGGTCTGAGGTCATCAAGCAGTTTCGCTCGAACCTCACCGCTCACCTGGTCATCGAGTGATACCGTCTCAGTCGTCGAATGCGAGACGTCCATCGTTGCTGTGAGGACGTCAAGTTCTGTTTCGAGCCATTCAGCGACCGCTGTGTCGGTCGAGTCACCGGCAACCTCGATAAGGACAGCCTCAGCAAAACTGTCTGCCGAGGCAAAAACTGACCGCCCCTCAAGCAAATCGGACTCGTCCGCGATGTCCCATTCGTCCAATGTCTCTCCCTCAATGGGTTCAAAAGCGAGTGAGTCCGGGGCAAGGGCCTCCACAACGATATCAAGCGAGAGATTGATATCGGCCGTCTCGGTGTCGGTAGTAACGGCAGACTGGACCGTCCCGCTAGAATTTTCCCACTTCCACGTTTTTTTGTCTCTTACCGTAACTGAGCCTGTAAGCTCCGATATCGAGATAGTATCATGCCGAGACGCCTTTTCGGAACGGCCACTCAGGCCGTTCTCAACCGAGGAGCTATCAATTGTCGTCTCAACGTGCTCACGGTCGGAATCTGTTACTGTTGCTGACTCATTGGGTTTGTCGTGGTCAAACCTGACACGAGAGGCTTCAACTGTCGAATCAACAGTCGTCTCAACGGTCAATGCTCGCTCGATGACCGAATCCAGCGAATGTGTTCCCTCGCTAGCGACGAGTCTCCGAAACGGGAGATACGCAGTTTCGTTGACCCCAATAGTGTGTGTAGCATCCATCCCCGGCGCAGCACCCAGTAGGTCCGTAGTCTCCGGTGCGTCGGGGGCTTCGCCGGTTTGTTCGTCGCCAAAGAGCCACTGGCTTCCAGAGCAGATGTCGGCAGAGATGTTCGTTTCGGTGTTGCTGTAACCCTCATAGAGCCCTTCTGCATCTTGAACCGCCATACAGAACCAGCCCTGACGGATGGCATTGCCGAGTGCAGGGTCTGCTTGCCCGAATACGTCCTGTTGTGTTCGGTAGAGGGCCTGGTTCGTAATCGGTTCGAGATGGCGGTTTGCGATAACCTCCGTGATTGGGGCACCTCCGTACTGTGCATACCCGCGTGCCCATCCAAGGGCATACACCTGCGCGTTGAATCGTTGTGAAAAGCCCGACTCATGTAGCCCGGTATCGAGGCGGTCCTGGAAGGTCTCTGCTCTCTCGTGCAATTCGAATAGTGGCGACTGTATGGTTACTGACAGCGTTTTTGTTTCTGACTCAATCGGGTCGCCGTGCACTTCCGATTGTATTTCCACACCTGACAATGCAACGGTCAGTAACCCATCGTCAGTCTCCGTAATCGTGACCTGTTCAAGCGCATCACCAAATGAGTCGGAATCTTCGATATCGGGGGTCGAAACTGTTGTTTCAACAGCTCCGACCTGTTGGCCTGCGGGAGGAAGGACTGAGTGTGCCTCAGTTACAATCAGCGCTTTCAGATACGTCCGGAAAATGTCGGTATCATCAGTAGCGTGGGCCGCCAATTCGCGGCCATAGGTCGTATTTTTCGTCGTTGTCAGCGGTTGTTCAGCCGCTTGTGCCGTAGCCCGTACAACGGCTTGCTCAAGCGCAGATTGCGAACTTACCTCGGTTCGCTCCATCGCCGTGGTGGCATCGGTGTCAACATCAGGAGGGGACTGAATCTGAACGGAGCCGACCAGTGCGACCGCCGATAGCAACACGAGCGCTCCAATTACTGCAAGTGGGACCATCCCACGCCGGCTAGCATTCTCAGATTCACCTCGAAAGATACTATCCAATTTCATCGGTCCCACTCCGTCACAGCGATTCTGACTTCGTCGATAGAAACTGCCTGCTTGGCAGCCGTGGGAGTTGAAAACTCTCTTGTTAACTCCGTCTTGAACTGTTCCGAGAGCGTGTCGACGAAATACTCCGTCAAGGGCTGGCCATCCAAACCAGAGGACTGCACTGAAATAATCGAGTGGGTATCCAGACGTTTTTCTATCTCGCTGTCAGTTATCTCAATTCCCGTGATGAGATTGATGACATGTTGAAGACGGACGGCAGCACGCTCGCGGTCGGTATGCTGTGAATCGAGTTGTCGTTGCGTCTGCTGTGGTTTGAGCAATCCATCAACAGCGGCAGTTGCGAGGGAACGTGATAGTTGGTCGAACGAGACGGACTCATTTGCGGATGTATCAGTTGTGGGCGCCCCAGTGACGGTGGGCACTTGGGCTGTCGCGTTGGGAAAACCACTCGGGACAGTGAGGTGAGAAATTGTCGTATCAACATCTGAGGGCGGTGCTGGGCCAAACGAGACCGTACCGGAAATATTTGCTCCATCAAACGGTTTCCAGACCGCGTGTATCTGTCGCTGTGACGAATCAAGCAGTTGTGTCTCGGCTAAGGCCGATTCCAGCGCCCGGACAAACGAGTGGTTGTTCGGTTTTCGTCGGGAGTTGTCACTGTGGCGCTTCGCGG
>LKNH01000097.1 GCA_001564135.1 Halobacteriaceae archaeon Tc-Br11_E2g27
CCCTGGATGAGTGGTTCCTCTGTCTCTTCGAACAAAAGGAGAAGCTCAGCAAGTTGTCTGAAGGCCGTCGCAAACGCTTCGAGTGCGGTAAACAACGCCGAAAGCTCTTGCATATCGGTTGCAAGCTCATCGTAAGAGACGGACTCGACAACCTCCCACTTGTCCTCATCGAGTGCGTCAAAGGCGTCCTGACTGGCTGTAAACTGGGCTTGTGCATCAGCCATTTCTGCCTCCGCCTGTTCGGCTGCACTCACAGCAGCCTCCCGGTTGCCCATCTCCATCTGTTCATCGGCTTCATCAAGGTGTGCAAGCAACCCGTCAAGTGTCGTCATCGCCTCAGAGAGTTCTTCAAAGAAGGCTAACAACGATTCGAGTTTGTCCGCTTCCGTTCGTTCGGCATCATCGCCTGCTGCCTGTGCACCGCTGACGTTCGTTCGTGCGTGACTGACCGACTCTTCAAACTCACTCGCATTAACATCCGACGAGTCGCGAAACGTAAGTTGAGCTATCGCTTCATCGAACCAGACTGCTGCCTCGTCGAAGTGTGTCCGTGCAGATGCCATCTGCCCGTCGAAATCGTCGTCATCCCCATCGAGACAGCCAGCAACTGCCAGTGAGACACCCACCGCTGTCGTCGAGAGGAACGTTCTTCTATTCATACATAATTATTATTTACGTATGATTATATGCAGATACCATGTATATCAAGGCCGGTATATATACAACGTTCCTGGATTCTGCTAGATAAAACCAGAGAAAGGTACATCCTGTCTGCAGAGGGGAAATAGTAACATAGCTAGCGAGTCTCATCCCGCTTATGACCACTGAGCGAGTCGATTCGTTCATTTCGGCTGTGGGGGCCACCGCAACAGTTCACACGAGTACTGTAGAGCAGTTTACGGAAACAGTGACTGACGTCGTCACTGAACCGGCTATTGGGACGGCGATTGGGCTAGAAGGAGTTTCATTGGACAACACACCGGTCGAAACAGACCTGACACCGGTCGCACTTGAGCAGGCACAAACGGGCGTGACACCGGCGACCTACGCAATTGCTGACTACGGGACAATCACCGTTCCAACTGACGACGAGGGGACCGAACTGGTGAGTCTCTACACACCGCAACATGTTGCCGTCCTCGCCGCCAGCCAGCTTGTGCCCAATATGGAAGCAGCGTACGAACGGTTTGGGGCCGGGTTTGCAGAGAATAGCGAGACAGACGGTGCGCAACCGCAAACACAGGTCTTTGCAACCGGCCCGAGCGCAACCGCTGACATGGGAACGCTCGTTCAGGGCGTCCATGGGCCACATGAAGTCCATATAATTCTGGTGGAGGACCGATGAACACCGAGAAAGACGGCGGGACATCCACAGAACGGCGAGACGCAATGGCCGCACGCTTGCAGTCGATTATGGATAGCGATGGAGAATCGATTGGCCGCATGACCAGAACCGCTAACCAGCTATCGGCCTATGCCTACGACCAGTTTGACGCCACAGAGCAGCTGCGAGGCGAGGGACGAAAAATCAAGGAGAATGCCATCGAGAATCTCCCCGCTCTCCTCGACCAGATACAGAAATCCGTCGAATCCAACGGCGGAACAGTCCATCTCGCTTCCTCAGCCGAAGATGCAAACCGAATTATTCGGGAGATTATGGCCCGTGAGGACGCAGAAATGCTTGTCAAAAGCAAGTCGATGACCACCGAGGAGTTAGCCGTAAACGATTCTCTGGAAACGGCGGGCTACGATGTTGTCGAAACCGACCTCGGCGAGTTCGTGATTCAGCTTGCAGATGAAAAACCGTCACATCTCATCGGTCCAGCGATGCACAAATCGCCAGGCGAGATTGCCGACCTGTTTAACGACACCTACGGATTGACCGGAGATGATGCACTTAGCGACAGCCCACAGGAATTAACTGCATTTGCGCGCGAGAAAGTCGGCGAACAGATTCGACAGGCCGACGTGGGGATGACCGGCGCAAATTTCGTGGTTGCCGAGACCGGAACTCTCATGCTCGTAACAAACGAGGGGAACGCCCGAAAGACGGCCGTCACTCCACCGACACACATCGCTGTCGCGGGCATCGAAAAGCTCGTTCCGTCGATTACCGACCTCCAGCCATTTACCGAGTTGATTGCGCGCGCCGGGACTGGACAGGACCTCACCTCCTATATCTCGCTGCTGACGCCACCAGTCGAGACGCCGATTCCCGACTTCGAAGCGGATACACTCCGGCCAGCGGACGACCGGGAGTTCCATCTCGTCCTCGTCGACAACGGCCGGATGGCGATGCGCGAGGACGAACAGTTACGCGAAACCCTCTATTGTATCCGCTGTGGGGCCTGCAGCAATTCCTGTGCAAACTTTCAGGAACTGGGTGGCCACGCCTTCGGCGGCGAAACCTACACCGGCGGTATCGGTACCGGCTGGGAAGCGGGCGTGAACGGAACCGAGAGTGCAGCGGAGATGGGCGACCTCTGTACGGGCTGTTCGCGATGTGTCCCGCGCTGTCCGGTGAAAATCGACATTCCGTGGATAAACACGGTCGTCCGCGACCGCCTCAACCGTGGGGGTGACCCGGACTCGTTCGACCTACTCGTCGACGGGCTGACGCCGGACGAAGAGTCCACTGGTCTTGACCCGCAGAAACGCTTTTTTGGTAATATCGAGACCTTAGCAAAGGTCGGGAGTTACGCGCCGCGAGTGTCGAACGCTGCCATCTCCTCACAGCCCGGTCGATGGCTCCTCTCACAGCTGTTCGGTATCGATTCGGACCGAACCTTGCCGGCGCTTGCAGAGGAAACCCTCAGAGAGTGGTACGGCGCTCGCGGTCCGCAGGTCGCCAACCCCGAACGGGATGTCGTACTCTATCCTGACCTCTATACGGAGTATTTCGACCCCGAGCGCGGCAAAGCAGCCGTTGCCGTCCTCGAAGCGCTCAACTGCCGGGTACACATTCCACCCGTCCCGGAAAGTGGTCGCGCACCGCTCTCACAGGGGATGGTCGAAACAGCGCGAGAACAGGCCGAATCGGTTCACAGCGCACTCGTGTCACAGCTTGACCGTGGCCGCGACGTGGTTGTTATCGAGCCGAGCGACCTCGCGATGTTCCGTGAGGAGTACGAACGATTACTGCCGGAACCATCGTTCACACGACTCAACGAAAACAGCTACGAGATACTGGAGTACGTCTATGGCCTGTGTGAAAACGGCGAATCAATCGATTCGCTCTCGACCGCTGCTGGCCCGCTCAGTCCGGTTGAATCCCGACTCAGATTGCGAACGGAGACGGTTGCCTACCATAGCCACTGTCAGCAACGGACGCTTGGCCTCGAATCGTACACGACGGAACTGCTCTCAGACGCGGGCTACAGCGTCCGTACGGCAAGCGTCGAGTGCTGTGGAATGGCTGGCAGTTTCGGCTACAAGCAAGAGTATGCAGGCGTAAGCCGAGCAGTCGGCGAAGAGCTTGCGGATGATTTCGGCGACACTGTCGGTGAGCTTGTCGTCGCCAGCGGCACCTCCTGTCAGGAGCAACTCGGGTGGCTCTACGACCGTGAGGTGCCACACCCAGTTGAACTGCTTGCACCGCCAGGAGCCGATTGAAAATGTTTCATCCGTAGTTACAAGATTCAAACCCCCCAACAACAACTGTGAATCTCGCCAATCAGTTCGGCAGGCAGTTACTTGTCGGACTCGTCCTGTTGACGCTGTTCGCACTGGCAGCCTACGTACTGGTGTCGTTCATTGCGGTCATCGTTCTAGCCATTTTTCTCTACTATGCAGTTCGGCCAATCTTTCGGATAATCAACCGAACTCGCCTTCCCCGACGAGTCAGTGCCGCTCTCTCGGTTATCCTGTTCGGGCTACCGTTTCTCGTGTTGGTCGCGTATGCAGTGACTGTCGTGGCACTCGAAGTCCGGCTCTTTCTCGAAGAACAAGGCCTCTTCGAAGACCTGCTAACCTATCTCGAATCCGAATTTGCGATTGGCGGCCTCGATGCGGGCGAACTCGAAGACCTGGCAACGGCGTCCGGCGAGTTGCCGCCGCCGGAGGTTATACTGGAGATGGCAGTTGCAGCGGCCAGCACCGTCGGCAGCGTCCTCGTCCAAGTGCTCGTCATTGTCGTCACAGTCTACTATATGCTCGTTGACGGCCCTCGACTGATGGGGTGGCTGTTCGAGACATATGACGAATCCGGTGTCCTTCGTGCGTATGCTCGTGCCGTCGACCCAGAACTTTCACTCACTCTCTTCGGAAACATCGTCAACGTCTTCATTACTGCGGTCGTGGGGATTTTCACCTTTTACACCTTCAACTTCTTCGCTCCCGAGGTCGTCCAGATTCCCTTCCCCGCGCTGCTTGGGGCACTTGCCGGAATTGGCAGCCTGATACCCGTTGTCGGGATTAAGCTGGTCTATATCCCGCTGACGATTGGATTAGCCGCAAATGCCTGGCTGACGGGCGTCCCGGAAGCCATCCTTTCGGTTGTGGCGTTATTCGTCGTCAGCGCCGTCATTGTCGATTTCATCCCGGACTTTTTCATTCGGGCGCAGATAAGCGGCGAGAACACGCACACGGGTCTGCTCATGCTTGCGTATATTGTTGGCCCGACGGTCTTCGGGTTTTACGGCCTCTTTCTTGCACCGATTTTGCTTGTGGCAACTATTAACGCGGTTGCAATTCTGTTGCCCTATGCACTCGTAGGCGAGTATCCGGAGACGACGCAAGCGCGGCTAGATGCCTTCGAGCAGCGCGAATAAAACACCGTTTCGGTTGTGTACAACCGTCGCACTCCCGGAGTGAAGCCCTTAAGATGGACAATTCCCTAGAGCCATCAATGAACCGACGGACGTTCCTCGCAGGTGGCGTCGCGACGGGAACAAGTCTTGCGCTCGCTGGCTGTCTGGACAGAGTCACTGGGTTGGTTGACGATAGCCCCACCGTCCTTGACGAACCAGATATGTATGATGAGATGCGCGGGTCGCGGGATGAGGGGTATCTCGGCTTCCCTATTCACAACGACGAGCTGCCAGAGGTCACCCTCCCAGACGCCCTGAGCGACAGGGAGGTGACGACCACGGAGTTCGTCGGCGAGCGACATAGCCTGATGACCTTTATTTTCACGAGATGTCCGGAATCCTGCCCAGTTGTGGTCTCAAACCTTGCCCGTGTCCAACTCGATGCGGTTGAGGAGGGCTATGATGACGAAATTGCGTTCATGCCGATGACGTTCGACCCCGAATACGATACCCCGGATGTCCTCGAAGCGTTCAGCGAGGCCAATGGCGCCGACCCTGCTGCCGACAACTGGCATTTCCTCCGGCCAGACGATGAACAGCGAGCCGACGAGGTTGTGAACCGAACGTTTGGCGCGGATTATCAGTACCACAGCGAAGAAGAACGAGAACAAGAGGGAATGCACGAAAATATGGCCTACACACATCTGTATCTCATCCTGCTCACGAACAAGGACGGCTACGTCGAGCGTGGCTATAACGGCTCACGGTTGCCGAACGCCGCCGGGCTGATTCAGGACGTCCGAGAGGTCGTCGAGGGCTGGTAACATGAAACGCCGCGAAGTTATTGCTGGGCTAGGTGCGCTCGGGATTGTCGGTGCAGGTGCAGCCTATCAGACAGGTGCGCTCGACTCTGTGCTCACCGACGATGAAAGCAACCGCATCGAGCCAGTGGAACTCACTCGATTCGAAGCGCCAGGGAGTACCGCAGGAACCGAAACCATTCCTGCAGACGGGCGAGTGACATATCTCGCAATCTTTGCCACCTGGTGTGGTACTTGCGAGAGCAAAATGGAGCCGCTGGGCGAGGCAGCAACCGAAATCGATGACGATGTCCAGTTTGTGTCGATGACGAGCGAGGCACTCGGCCAGTCGACGACGGAAGAAGATGTCATCAGCTGGTGGGAAGAACACGACGGCAACTGGCCGGTGACACACGATGCGGAGCTCGACCTGTCTATACAGGTCGATGCCCGTGGCGTTCCCTACTCGGCCGTCATCGACGAACAAAACCGACTTGTCTGGTCAGATTCCGGCTACAAGGATGCTAACGAAATTCTCTCTGCCATCGACGAGGCCCGCTAAGCGATGTCGGCAACAGCACAGGCAACGTTTGCGTTCGGTGCCGGGATTGCCACCTTCTTTTCCCCTTGTGTGTACGCACTGTTGCCGGGCTATGTGAGCTACTATGTCGCCGCTGTCGACAGCGAATCTGCTCCGCTTTCGGGCGCAGTTTCACGAGGTGTTGCCGCGAGTCTTGGCGCACTTGGGACGTTCGCTATCCTCTCGGTCTTTGCCGTGCTAGCCGGGGAGACGTTCGAACTGGTCATTGAAGGTATTGAGCCGTTGATTGGCGTTGCGCTCATCATCCTCGGTCTGCTCGTCCTCTGGAAAGGAATGCTCTCGTTTACCGTTGTCCTCCCAAAGCGGCGGACAAGCGTCCTTGGATTCGGCCTCTTTGGGGCGGTCTATGCACTGGCAGCGACAGCGTGTGTTCTGCCGCTGTTTCTCTCCGTTAGCGTGCTCTCGTTTGAGCTCTCACTTGCTGGAACGGCCTTTGTTCTCGGCTCGTACGCTGGTGGGTTCGCGCTCCTAATGTTAGCTGCAACCGTTGCGGTCGCAATTGGCCAGGAAGCATTTTTAGAGCGGTTTGCCGGCCACTCCGGAACGCTCACCCGCCTTGCAGGCGTGGCCCTCATCGTTGCTGGCTTCATCCAACTGTACATTGCGTTTGCTGTGGGACCGATTGACCCATTGTGACAATTACTACCAAGAGTTGGTTTTTCCTGCCGCAAAATCGAGAGAATTCCTATCATATAAAAAAGACCCTCTACTTCGAGGTACGCACCTGATAGATGAAGGGCATCTAGTCAGTGGTAGGAACCCCTCTGCGTTCCTGGTGACATATCAATGACAGACAACTGGACCGTCGTTGTGGGGATTAAACAGGTCCCCGATGAAGACGACGTAACGATTGACCCGGATACAGGAACACTGAACCGGGCGGAAGCGGCAGCGATTTTGAACCCCCCAGATAGAAACGCGCTCGAAGCAGCGCTGCAGTTGAAAGACGAAGTTGGTGCAGAGGTGATTGTATTTACGATGGGCCCACCGACGGCGACACCGGTCCTCGACCTCGCCGTTGCGCTGGGCTGTGACGATGCGGCGTTGATTTCGGATATGGCCTTTGCAGGCTCTGATACCTGGCCAACGAGTTTGACGCTCGCGTACGCGACAGAGTACTTTGACGCCGATGTCGGAATCTTCGGCGAGGAGACAACGGACTCATCAACTGGGCAAGTTCCGCCAGGAATTGCCGCCCACCTCGACTGGGCGCAGTTGACCTACGTCGAAGACCTCGACCCACGACCTGAAGATGACCAACTTGTCGCAACACGGGATGTCGAAGGCGGACACGAAGTCGTTGCTGCAGACCTGCCAGTGATTGTGGCAGTTGGCTACGGCGACAACGAGCCACGCCCGGCCGGACTCCACCGAAAACTCTACGCCGAAACGGAGTTCGAACCGATTGAACTCGACGCCGAAGAGCTGGGTATCGACCCCGATGAGGTTGGTCTCGATGCCTCCCCAACACAGGTTGGTGGCATGGATACGGCCGACCCAGTCGAGCGAGAACAGAAGGTCGTCGACAGCGTCGAGGACCTTGCAGCAGCCATCGCAGAGGAGGGGGTGGTCTAAATGCCGGAAGTAGATGTTGACGAATACAAGGATATCTGGGTGTTCATCGAGGAACACGCCGGTGAGGTGGCTCCCGTTTCGTGGGAACTACTCGCCGAAGCAAAGCAGCTAATGGACGAAAAGCCGGACGACGAGGAACTCGTTGCGCTCGTTATCGGCTCCGATGTCGATGACGTGGCCGAGGAAGCCATCGCTCGCGGCGCAGACCGCGTGCTCGTCGCTGACGACCCAATCTTCGAGCCATACCGGGCCGACCCATACGGCAAACAGTTCCGCGAACTGGTCGCCGAACGAAAGCCGGATATCGCGCTCATCGGTGGGACGACGACCGGCCGGGATTTCGCTGGCCGCGTTGCGGTCCCAACCCACGCAGGGCTCACCGCCGACTGTACACAACTCGGTATCGACGACGAGGGTCACCTCGAAGCCGGCCGTCCGGCCTTCGGTGGCAACGTCGTTGCAACCATCAAGTGTGAGGCGCACCGCCCACAGATGGCGACCATCCGTCCGGGTGTGTTCGAACCGCTCGACCGCGACGAAAACCGCGAGGGCGAGATTGAACACGTCGACGTCGCCGTCGAAGAGGACGAAACCGTCACCGAGGTACTCGAACGCGAGGTTGGCGATACCGCAGACATCACGGATGCAGACCGAATCGTCGCGGCCGGCGGCGGTATCGAGGGCGACCTATCGCCAGTCGAGCGACTGGCAGAAGCGCTCGACGCCGAGGTCGCTGCAAGCCGGAAAGCCGTCGACGAGGGATGGATACAACATGCCCGACAGGTCGGCCAGACCGGAAAGACGGTTCGACCGGAACTCTACGTCGCCGTTGGTATCTCCGGTGCTGTCCAGCATCTGGAGGGGATGAACGACAGCGATGTCGTCGTCGCAATCAACAACGACCCGAACGCACCGATTTTCGACCACGCCGATTACGGCATTGTCGGCGACCTCTTCGAGGTGTGCGACGAACTGGTCGCCGCATTTGAAGATGCCGATGACCCACAGGAGGTGCTCGCATGACAAACTCAACTGACAACGGGACGGAATCGGCGGACGACCAACCAGCGCGGACGCCACCACCAGCCCAGCCAAACTACGACAACGCATTCGATGCGATTGTCGTCGGGGCTGGATTGGCTGGCTCTGCTGCTGCCATTACCATGGCAAATGAGGACCTCGATGTCCTGATGATTGAGCGGGGAGCCTATCCAGGTGCGAAAAACGTCTTCGGTGGCGTGATGTACACGCCAACAATCCGCGACCTCGTCGGTATGGATGGCGCACCGATAGAGCGCTATGTCGGACAGCGCCGATATGCGATGCTTACCGAGGAAGACGAAGTCAGCGCTTCG
>LKNH01000098.1 GCA_001564135.1 Halobacteriaceae archaeon Tc-Br11_E2g27
GCCTCTGTCAGTTGCGTTGGCGACGAGCCGCGAAACAATGAACTCCGGCGTCGACCGCCCGACTGTTTCGAACCGGGGCTGATAATCCACTTCGAGTTCCAGCGACGGCGTGAGGCCCTCTGCAAAAATACCGTCAGTCCGGGCCTGTGCTGGGAGTGGTTCGAGGTCATCTGCAAGGTGAGTGACAAACACGCCTAGTGCATCTCTCTCAACGGTGAGATTTACCAGTCCATGAAGCAAGTTTGCAGCACTGCCTGGCTCAGTAATCGCCTCGAACTCATCGACCAACATCAGGGTCTTTCCGGTATCAGTGACCGGTGGAACGACCGACCGGAGCGTGGATTCGAGGACACCCGCATTGAAACTGGCATGACGACGGTGGAACACGATTGTATCGACGGTTCCGACTTCGGCCTGCTTTGCGGGCACTGGCAGCCCCATCTGTGCGAGCAACTGGACCTGACAGAGCGTTTCAAGGAGTGTAGTCTTTCCACCACTGTTTGCTCCGGTAAGGACGGCAACCCGGTGGTCTCGCGGCGGAGCAGTCGCTTCAGCGAGTGAGAGGTTGTGGTCTCCAACCGCGTACGTAACCTTCTGCACTTCGGTATTGCCCACTTCGAGAAAGAGATTCGTCGCCTGTTCGACGGCAATCACCTGGTCGTCTACGTAGGTCGGTGCCACAAGCTCGAAATCGCTTGCAAACCGAGCCAGCGAGATAACAAAGGCGCTCTCTTCGACAACCTCCACGACGGTTTCGACGGCTGATTCCGTCTCCTCAAGCACAGCCTCAAGCTCCGCTGTGACGGTCTCTTCTCGTTCGGCGACCGCTTCTCTGCGGTCCTCGACAAGCGCACGAAGCGTTTCCGTCACGAACCCCTGTGCATCGGCGGCGCTCTCGGGCACCACCTCGCGGACGGCTGCCCCTTCAATGCCAGTTCTCGTTGTCACCTCCCGGACGAGCAGTTCCTGCAGGTCAGTTGCACCGCGCGCGCCGGAGCGAATCTCTTCGACGACTGCTTCTGGTGTTGCGGCCATATCCTCAACGGCACCGAGTTGCTCGCGCAGTGTATCGAGCCGTTCGTCAGCTCCTGGGCCGATTGTCTCTCCCTCGCCGGAAAGCCCAGCAAGCGCCGCACTCGCATCTTTGAGCGTGTCCACCGCAAGCGGGGCGAGCGCATCAAAGAGTCCGCTATCGAGGTTTGCACGCTTGAGTTCGAGTGCAGCGACGACCGCTGCACGTGTCCGCTGTTCAATTTCCTCGTAAGTGGAAAAGGCAGCAAGGACTGTCGCTCGTTCATCTTCGGTGAGTGTCTCCCATTCGTTGCGGGCTTCGGTCACCTCTACGAGCTGTGATTCCATCGCTTCCTGCGTTGCAAGCGGTGTCAGAATCTGGAGACGGTCGGCAGTACCGCTGGTGACGGCATATTCACCGATAATCGAGAGTAGCTCCTTGTAGACATCCCGCGAATCCGGTGTTGCAAGCAGATTCATCGCCTCGCCGCCGTGGGCGTACCGCAAAATTCTAGTTGCCCGTCCACGGGGAAGGCCAGCATCGACAAGCGTCCCGATATCCGATGATTCGATGGCTTCACGCGCAGTTTCGACGCCCAACTCCTCGGTCAGTAACTCGCTCGTTTTGGGACCGATACCCCAGTACTCCTCAAGACGCATCGATTGAGCACAGCGAGCGCTCGAACTTAGGCTTTTCATACTGCCGGACGTAACTTCGTACACATACTCGCCACCCCGGGGTGGCGAGATGGTTTAAAGGCTTACGTCCAGTAGTATCAGGTGCCAAGCAACACGACCGTTTTTTCGCTAACTGTCACCGCTCGCAAGCGTATCTTATCGTCAATAGGATACCACTCGTCATGTAAGGCTCTCGGCCTATTCATCACTCGCGTAATCTGCTCTTCAATAACCGGCGTGGGGTAATTCCCTTTCGCAGCAGGGTCGGTCAACAGGCGCTCTAACAGGTCTTCGCCTGTCTCTGTTTTTGCCCCAGCAACTGGGATAACGATTCCTGACCGGAGTGTCTTCCGAGAAATCTCATCACCCCTTCTGAGTTCGACCGTGGTCCCATCCGTTCGAAACTCGTCGGCCGTCAGTTCGACCGTCGCCGCTGTCCCATCACCAGTTGCTCCGACGTATTCGACTGTCTCGACCAGCTTTGCGGCATCCGGTTGCTGTTCCGTTGGGAGTTCCAACGTGATTCCCAGCGCTACCCCGCTGACCAGTACAACGCCAATCCAGACGTACCACGCATCCACTGGTGTGTCGAAGGCCACGGGCTCGCTCTGCTCGGTATCGTATTTGAATTGGTAGTCAATCGGCGGTCGAATGACGGGGCTCCTCACCGGTCCCGCCGCGACGCATCGACGATGCCGGCAGTCTGTCCGAGACAGACCGCGCCAAGCGCAAGCACAACGAGTATGTCGCTCTCAGCAACCAGTGAGAGTCCGTACAGCAGTGCTCCCACGACTGAAAGCACGCCGCCACCGAAATAAACCACCTTGCCGTCTGGCAGTTGCATCCCCGTGTAGACCAGTCCTGCCGCCGGCAGAAGCATCCAGCCGACGAGACTTATTGTCAGAAGGACCTGTTCGTAAGCAGGACTCAGAAAGCCAGCAATCCCTGCAAGGGTGACAACTAGCCCGACAACGAGCACTGTTCGCCATGCACGGAGCGCGCCCTCGTTCATCCGTTCCCAGCCAGTGACAGCAAAAAATGTGATGAATCCGGCCATCACCAGGTGAGCGATGAGTATGCCGTCGGTGCTTAGATATTCGAACAGGGCACCACCGGCAGCAATCCACGCCGCAGGGATGAGCACAACCGGACCGAAATCACGGAGGACTGTGAGCATATCGGTCCCTTTGGCCACTCACACCAATAGCGTGTCGACAGCGATTGGACTGCCGTGAATACGTTTGATTCCCGGCTTGCCACGTCTGGCCGAGTAAACACCAAAGAATTACATTCGTATCCGCCCGAGAAGGTAGTGATACCCGAGCTATGACCGCGACGGAAACGTACGACGTCATCGTTGTCGGCGGCGGCATTGGTGGCTGTTTCGCGGCGGCAACTGCTGCGTCCGAAGGCGTCGATGTCGTACAACTCGAACGGAAACCGGCCGAGAAAGGGGGATATATCGCTTGCGGGGATGCTATCAAAGCGCCGCGTGATCCCAAAAAGTATCCTGGCCCTATCGATATGGATGCGATTGCCGACGACCCAGCAGTGCTCGTCGACGAGAGCATTGACCAGATTGAGTACTGGGACGAAGACCTCGACATCAGAAAGGTCCTCCCATATACTGAGCACAGCAACGTCATTGACCGCTACGAGTTCGGTCAGCGATTGCTCGAACAGACCGCCGACTGCGGCGTTGACCAGCATTATGACACTGTGGTTAACGACGTTATCCAGAACGGCCAGGTCGAGGGGGTCGAAGCGATTCGTGACGACGAACAGGTCCGCTACGAGGCGGATGTCCTCATTGACGCTGCCGGTGCCCAATCCATTTTACAGGACCTCGTCGATTTCGAGGCGCTTGGCGGGGAGAATCCCACGAGCTTTGAAAAACCACACTACACACATTTCGGTTCTGCCTACCGCGAAATCATTGAAACGGAAGAGCCGGTTGAGTTTGCGAACGCCATCGTCGGTAAACCGCTCGAAGAGATGGGATACATCTGGTATTTCCCGCGGACGCCGACCGAAATCAATGTCGGGCTTGGCTTCCAGATGAGCAAGGAGCCGATTCCGCTGGCCGACCGCGTCAAGCGAGATATGGAACAGGAACCAGCCTTCGAAAACGCGACTGTTGCCGAACGGTTCGGCCAAAAGAACAAACTCGGTTCCTCAATCGCGCTCCGCCGACCGCTCGATTCGATGGTTGCACCCGGCTATCTTGCAGTGGGTGGCGCTGCAGCGACGACACACCCAATCTCAGGAAAAGGAATTCGCGGTGCGGCTATCACTGGCTATTCAGGCGGCAAAGCGGCTGCTGATGCGGTCAAAGCCGGTGATGTTTCCGAGGACGGCCTCTGGCAGCACAACTACTACTTCTATGTTGAACACGGCGAAGGGGCGAAACTGGCCTCACGGGATGCCTACAACATCGCCGCGAGTTCCGATGGAATGTCCGTCCTCCGTGCGATTGCCGCGTTGCTCCCGGAACAGGAGATGAAAGAGATTGTCGGCACCGAGCGAAAGGTCGACGGGTTGCCAGCCGTCGCATCCGTCGGCTATGGAACGCTTCGGAACCTCGTTTCCCATTACCGGGCCGGAACGTTCGACGAACTTGATGTCCCGCTGAGCAAACTCTATGAGTCGTTCCAGGGGGTCAGAAAGACCAAACACTACGTCAACGAGTACGAAAAACACTACGAGAACTACCCGGCATCGCGGGCTGATTTCGACCGGTGGCTCGCCGAACGAAACCGAATTGATACGGCATTTTACGATGCAATCGAGCTTTCTGATTCGCAGCGAAAGTACTGATACTGCCTGACGTAAGCCTTTAAACCACCTCGCCACCTCAGGGTGGCGAGTAAGTTTACGAAGTTACGTCCGGCAGTATGAACCTCCTTAGAGCGCAAATATCTGACTTTCGTCCGTTGATTTACTGCTCAATTACGGTCCCATCGCTTGGCGTTGCAAGCGGCCAGCAAATTCTAACTGTGCTTCCACCCAGTGCTGACTCCTCGAACTGTAACTCCCCGCCAGCATGTGTGACTATCCATTTAACGAGCCAGAGACCGAGCGAGCTCCCATGTTCCAGTGCCGTTTCACGCCCCTCTGTAAGCGTTCGCCGTTCCAGTTCCGGGATTCCTGGACCGTTATCGGAAACAGTTATTTCGACGGTATCAGGCGATTGGGAACCACTCGATGCTTGAACCGTAATTTGTGGCCGGTCGGCATCGTTGTGTTCAACGGCGTTCGAAAGCAGTTCAACGACCGCTGCATGGATGTACTCTCCCTGGATGTGGAGGCCTGCTTCGAGGTCCGTCTCGAAGGCTGCTTCCGGGTGACGGTCACGCATTGTATCCACCGCAGAGTCGATTGTCTCGGCGACCGGAACGATGACTGTTTTGCCTTGGCCGCTTTCGTTTACAACTTTGTTGGCAAACTGGGCTTTCTCCCCAACAGCTAATAGTTTCTCAACTGTCCCCCGTGCTCGCGTGGCATACTGTGTCACTGCTTCACTTTGGGCTTCATCCAGTACCAACGACAGATATCCGCTTGCTGCGTTGAGGTCGTTTCGCAGGTTGTGTCGGATTACCCGGTTGAGAACTTGAAGACGCTGCTCACGAGATTTCAACTCCGTGATATCCGATTCGATGACGACAAACCCTTCTTCGGGCGAGTCGGCATCGAGCGGTGCGACAGACAGGTTGGCATAAAACTGTACGCCATCCTTTCGGCGTTGGGTTATCTCTTCGCGTATCTGCTCACCAGCGCGAGCGCGTTCCCAGAGACGCTCATAGAACGTTTCGCCCCACCGCTCCGTTGCTACCATCGACAGGTTTGAGCCAATCGCTTCCTGCAGCGCATACCCTGATATTTCGCTAAAGGCGCTGTTAGCGTACTCGATGTTACCGTCAGCGTCTGTCAACAGGATGGCTGGGTCCGCCTGTTCGACCGCTTCGCTCAACCGAGCAATCTCGCGTTGTAACTCGACGGCAGCAAGTGCGTGGCCAACAGTTGTTCCGAGATATGCGACGGATTCAATCTCCCCTTCAGAGAACGAGTTGGTTGGCGTCACAACTGAGAGCGCGCCGTATCGCTCACCGCGATACAGGAGTGGAACACCGATTACTGACACCTGGCCGAGTGTCTCTATTTCAACGTCTCTGATACAGTGTTCTTTTGTTTCCGCTGCTATCTCGCCCGGTAATCTGTCGCTCGCTCCGTTTTGGATAGCACCGTTCAGTTCGTTTCTGACTAGCGTTGTCCCGTCAGATTCCACTGGAGCGGCGATGCTGAGGTGGTCGCTAGGGGTAATCCAGCAGTGATGAACGCGTTCGAGCGATGAGAGTTCCGTTACCACACACTCAAGTATCGCCTCAGCAGTCGGTGCATGCATCAGGTCCTGTGTAACGTTCCAGAAGGTTTCGTTGAGCCGTCGTTGGCGTTCGAGGTTGCGCTGTGTCCGGCGCTGGGAGATGACGGTCTCGATTCGTCGGCCCAGGATTTCGAACTGGTCTTCCCTATTTGTTTTAGGGAAATAATCCGTGACGCCTGCAGTAATCGCATTACTTGCGATTTCTTCGCTCCCGGCAGCTGTAAGCAGGAAAAACGGGATATCGCTATCTTGCTGACGAATTTTTTCGAACAGTTCGATGCCGTTCATCTCCGGCATATCGTAGTCGCTGACGACACAATCGAACTGCTCTGTCTGTACTGTCGCCAACGCGTCCTCGGCACTCGTCGTTTGCGTTGTTTCCATCCCGTACTGGCGCGATAGCTCTCCGGCAACGAGCGTTCCAAAAAACTCGCTGTCGTCGACAACCAGTACGCGGATAGCCTGACTCACACTATAACACTGTCTGGGGACTGATAAAAAATCATGCGGTGGTTCCAGTGTGGCGGGATGCACAACCCCGCTTCCGCGCTTGGAAAACGGCAACGCTTATTCTCCGTTCGGCTAACAACAAGATATGCAAATTGCACTTCTCGGCGGAACTGGCGATATCGGCGAAGGACTCGCGCTACGGCTGGCACGGGATACCGACCATGAGGTCGTTATCGGTTCACGTGATGAAACGAAGGCTTCGGAGGCGGCAGCGGAGTACGAACAGACACTCGCGGATGCTGGCGTGGATGTAACCATCGCAAGCGGCGAAAACAGCGACATAACTGCAACGGCGAACGTGGCTATTCTGGCCGTTCCAGCGTATTATCTCGCAGATACCATCAACGCTGTCGAATCTCAGCTTGGTGGGACGATTCTCGTCTCCCCGGCAGTTGGGATGAAGCGTGATGACGATGGGCTTCGATACAATCCACCAGGAGTTGGTAGCGTGACCCAACTTGCCGCCAATACCGCCCCAGATGATGTCCCTGTCGTCGGGGCGTTCCACAACCTTGCGGCTGGTCGGCTCTCCGACATGGAGGCGGACCTTGATTGGGACGTACTCGTTATCGGCGATGACCAATCAGCAAAGGAGACGGTCTGCTCGCTCACTGGGGATATCGATGGGCTCAGGGCACTCGATGTCGGCGGTCTTGCGAACGCCCCGGAAGTTGAATCGCTGACACCGCTACTCATCAATCTGGCAGCGAACAATGACGGCATGCATGACCTGGGTGTCAAGTTCTGGTGACCAAAATGGAGGTCGTAGTCAACGCCGCAATGAGCGCCGATGGAAAGCTTTCCTCCCGTGAGCGTCGACAGATTGCTATCAGCGGCCCGGCTGATTTCGACCGTGTCGATGCGCTCCGTGCCGAAAGCGACGCTGTGATGGTCGGTGTTGGTACGGTGTTGGCTGATGACCCATCGCTGACGCTTGATGATGAAACACGTAAAGAGGAACGAATTGCTGCGGGAAAGCCCGGTAACCCTGCCCGTGTCATCGCAGACTCTCGAATTCGAACGTCACCGGATGCGCGCGTTCTCGATGATGCAGCGGAGACCTATTTGCTTGTCTCGGAAGTCGCTCCCGCTGATTTCGTGACGGAGATGCGTGAGGCAGGCGCAACCGTCATCCGCGCTGGAGAGAACCGCGTCGACCTCGAAACAGCCTTTTCTACCCTCGAATCCCATGGAATCGACCAGTTGATGGTCGAAGGCGGTGGTGAGATTATCGCCTCACTGTTCGAGGCTCATCTCGTCGACCGACTTTCCGTGTTTGTCGGTTCGCTTGTCATCGGCGGGCGAAACGCGCCGACGCTGGCCGATGGTGAAGGGTTCATCGAGGAGTTTCCGGAGCTAACCCTCGAATCGGTCGAACAAGTCGATGATGGCGTGTTGCTTTCGTACACCTGTTAATATAGCTCGCAATACTCCTCGATTCTTTGTAATCCACGCTGAAAGCAGCCCTCAGTTCAATACCCCAGGTAAAATGCAAGGGCTTTGAGCCCAGTATAGGCGGTAAAAAGCGGTAGCGCAATGAATACGAACACTGTCCTCACGAGCCAGTGCGGAATGATGCCGAGGAAGGCCCCGCTCTCATCATCTTGCTCTTCAGGTGCTGTCGGTGGTGACTCTTCTTCGTCTGTTTCATCCGTCTCGTTGGCGTCTTCTCCGTCGTCAGATTCGTTTGCTGTTCCATCATCTTCTTCGCTTTCGTCCTCATCGTTTTCATCTTCCTCCGCAGTTTCCTCATCTTCGGTTTCATCCGACTCATCTTCCCCTTGGTCGTCGGCTTCGTCACCTTCTTCGTCTTCATTTCCACTATCCTCTTCATTCGATTCGTCTTCTCCATTCGCCTCATCTTCCCCTTCGTCGTCTTCATCTTCCGCATCCGGGACTGCGAGGATGAACGAGGAGAAGCCGTCAGTCGTCACCGCAAGTTCGTATACGCCATCACTTTCATCTCGGACGGCTGTCTCGCGTTCGTCCCAACCGCCGTTACCGTGATAGAGCACCACGTCATCAATCGATGCGTCGGCGTCCGCGATAGCATCTTCAGTGACGGTCAGCGTCAGTTCTACCTCGTCGATCACATCGGAACTTACCGTTGGGGCTGCGCTAAAGCCACCGAGTGCGTTCATCTCGGTTTCCTCCGCAAAAGCCGTTGCAACCGCCTCGTTACGCTCAATACCGGTCAGCCCGAGCCCGATACTTGTCTCAGTTGTTGGTGTCACGCTGAGTGACTCGACTGTGGTCTCGTCCGTTGTTATCAGGGGGTCGTCTCCGTTTGGCGCAGTCACCGTCTCCCCGGCAGCGACGCCGACAAACTCGACAAGGCTATCAACACCGAACGCTCTGCTCGGTCGTTCGACGGAGACTTCGGGTTCTGCAGGCCAATGGTGAGGCCCAACTCGAGGCGAGTGTTCGTCGTTTGAGACCTCAACGATAATCTCGTCCGTTCCGACATTCCCGGCCGCATCTGTCGTCTCAAGCGTCA
>LKNH01000099.1 GCA_001564135.1 Halobacteriaceae archaeon Tc-Br11_E2g27
AGTTGCTCGGAAGTTCGACCAGTCCCTTCGCTCCCTGCGTTGTCGTCTGAGAGACGCAGTCTCTCGTGATCACGAGAATCTTCGATTCTCGAACGACTCCTTGATGACGGGGCATTAGCGCCTGAATTTCAGGTAATCACAGAAACGCAAAGAAGGCGTACGGAATCAGAAAGACCATGACTGTCAGAACTGCGATAATGAGTCCGTAGCCGATAATCGTCCCAAACCCTGCCAGCCACGCCGGATGTGTGAAATCAACGGGTAGTTCCATGCTCAGGCGTTTGGGCAGCGAGTATATAACCGCCACGGTACTCTGTGACACCGTTCAACCCAACAGCTCATCCCTGGCGTTGCTCCACGAACTCCCGCGTACGACCGAGCAGCACGTAGTCAGTCTCTTGCAGTTCAGCAACGGACCCCGACCCGGTGACAAACATCGCAGTCTGTAACTCAGCAAGGAGGTCTTCGATGAACTCTACGACGGCTTCGGTCCCCTGTGCGGCGGGTTCGAGAAACGGCTTTGCGAGGCCGCCAGCCCGTGCGCCGAGGGCAATCGCTCGTGCAATATCTCGGCCGGTTCGGACGCCGCCGCTTGCGATGACACAGTCATGCACTGCGCTACATTCGAGCGTGCTGGCGACTGTTGGGATACCCCAGGTCCGATAGAGCGTGCCGACCCGTTCCTGTCTCGCGGCGTTGACCGCGGCTGCCCGGTAGGCCTCGACACCGGACCACGTTGTCCCGCCCATTCCGGCGACGTCGATAGCGTCGACGCCTGCATCGGAAAGTCTGGTTGCCGTCTCCTGAGAGATACCGTTTCCTGTCTCTTTGACAATCACGGGAACTGAGAGTTCGGTCGCAACCCGTTCGATGGCATCGAGACAGCCACGGGCATCGACATCTCCCTCCGGTTGTACCGCCTCCTGCAGGAAGTTCAGATGAACCGCGAGTGCATCAGCCTCTATCATCTCGACGGCATTCTCGACGTGGGAAATATCGTATTCGGTCAGCTGTGCTGCGCCGAGGTTGCCGTACAGGAACGCATTCGGGGCAACATCTCTGACGATAGTGTAGGATTCGAGCATCGCCGGGTCATCAAGTTCGATACCTGCTCGCTGGCTTCCGACGCCCATCGCGATATTTTGTTCTTCTGCTGCCTCGGCCAGCGCCCGGTTGAGCTTCGTCGTGTTTGGGTGGCCGCCCGTCATGCTCTCGATGACGATTGGCGCATCCAGTTCGTGTCCAAAGAGGTCGACGCTCGTATCAATCTGCTCGCGGTGGAGCTCCGGAAGTGCCTCGTGGACGAGTCTAACGTCCTCGAAGCCTGTTCCGCCGGCTTCGACATCCTCTTCGCGGATGATTCGTACGTGGTCGTCCTTCCGGTCTTCCGTCTCCGACATATCTCTGTCTGTGTGCGGGCCCGACAAAGCGATGTCGGTTCGCGGAATCAGCTTTCTGATGTATCCGACTTTGGTTCGTTTCGTCGCTCTGCCATGTCGAGCACTTCATCGACCTGTGTCTGGACGAGTACAGCACCAACTGCCGCAAGTCCAGCACCGAACGCAAACGGGACGACGAAGCCAAGCTCGACGAGAAAGCCTGATGCAAGCGGCCCAAACGCAACGCCAAACCCAAAGGCCATTGTTAGGACGGACAGGGTTGCGCCCGATTCTCCTTCACGGGCGATATCGCCGGCAAGCGCCAGCCCAGGTGCAAAGACCATCGCACCTGCGACCCCCTGGAAAAAGCGTGCGCCGAACATCAACCACGGGTCGAGCACGATACCCTGGGCAAGCGTCGTCGGGACGAGTAACACCGTTCCAAGGACGATAAAGCGCTTTCGCCCGTAGAAATCTGTCGCCCGCCCAATCGGCGCCTGCAAGAGAATCTGTGCAAGGACGAACGCTGCAAACTGCAGTCCGAACATATCTGGACCCTGGTCGAGGCGGGTGTTGACGAGGTCGCCAAGCGTTGCAAACAGCGCAATTCCGACTGCCATAAAGAAGGCGACGAGACCGAGCGTAAAGACTGGGTCGAGAATTCGGTCGTCTTCCTGTGCGAAGATCCGAATACTGCTTTCGTCTTTGTCCGGGTCGCTCGGTTCGATATCCGGGTCACGGATGGTGAACACGACGAGGAGAAAACTCACCGTGGCGGTGAAGGCAGCGAAATAAAAGGCAGCATCGAAGCCGGTAATTGTCGTCGCAATCGGGCCGATATCGAGGGTGAACGGGCCGGCGGCGACGACCGCTCCGGCAGCGATTGGCCCAGCACCGAACCCAACCAGCCGGAATGTGTTGTACGTCCCCATATTTCCGCCGCGGTTATCGTCGGTTGCGAGGTCATTGACGAGCGCGACGGTCGTCGGGATGATGAACGCGCCAGCGACCCCCTGAATAATTCGAAGAACGAACAGATGCCAGTAGACCGACGCGAGCGTGTAGGCGAAGCTGGCGATTGCCAGCACGGAGAGTCCAAACAAGACGAATATCTTCCGTCGACCGGTGCGGTCAGACAGGCGGCCAGTAAACGGCTGAAGCGGGCTGTTGACGAAGCCAAACAACGAGAGAATTACGCCGGTGATGGCGACTTCGGTGAGCCCGAACGAACTGCCCATAATTTCGTCGCTCGCAATAAACAAGGGGAGGACGACAATTAGAAACGAGTTTCCGATGGACTCAGCCATCCGCGCAATAGCCAGCGCAATTACCTGTGGGTTGACGCCCAGAAGGTTTCGCATTTGGCTCAGCGCACCCCGTCTTCCCGTGCCATGTCCGTCTTGTTGGCGGGTGTGACCTATAGCGTTTTGATATACATCACCCGTATCGACGGTCTTTTTTCCGCAAGCCACGCAGGAGAGAACATGGACGGCGGAAACAGCGATATGACGCTTGCGTTCGAGCTCGAAGCGTTACAACAGGTCAGAAGCCCCGAGGCTGTCTTTACTGACGCCCGACAGTGGACAGAATACGTCGGCGTTATCTCCGATAAGCCAACCTACGTTGTGACAAACTTCACGCGGAAAAACCGGATTCGACAGGATTTCTTCTCCGGTCCGCGCAGCCGCGAAGAGAGCCTTGCGAACGTCAAGGTACAGTTCGAAAGCGACCGGTACGTCTTTGTCGGGACCAACGACGAAGACAAAGCGCTTGCCGAGGAAGTTGACTGGGAGTTTCTCGATATCGAGGATGCTGCCGAAGCGGCGGACTGGGACCTCGCACCCGAGGAAGAAGAAATCGAGTTCGAAGACGACTCGCACGACGACTGGCCGTAGTTAATTCCTTCGTAGGAATGTATACTATTGCCCGAAACGGCACTAGACTGCGATAGTATCTGTTCCTGAATATGCCGCTCAGAGAAACTCTCGAACGTCGGAGTACCACATATCGTGCTCGTCGGTTTCACCGATAGCGCGGGCAATCCGGACGGCGATAGCGTGCCAACAGAGCTGTTCGGGGTCTTCCGGGTCGAGGTTGTACTCGGCATCCTTGCAGTCACAGCCATCATTTTCAACGATATACTCGTCGCGGTGACCAACGACGACGGTAAAATCACGGTACTCTTTCACTCGGTTTTCGGCCACTGCTTTCAGGGCACGCTGGCCGCGGTCACCGTGGAGGCTGATGATGCGGTCGACAATCGCTGGGCGTAGCTCTCCGGCCGCGGCAAGCTCTTTTTCCCAGCTATCGACCGCGTTCACGATTACTCGTTATTGTGGCGGCCTCAAAATGCCGTCGGTGGCTCATCCACCTGTTCTACTCCTGAAATCTGACATTTCTGGACGAGCGACAAAATTCATACCGTCGGCTCTCATAGCCTGGGGTAATGTCGCTGCTGCCCTCCCGTTCGGATTCGTCGCCATCGGACGATGCCGGTCCCAGAGTCGTTGATGTCGATAGCGAGGACGCCGAGGCGGTTATCGCAGCACTCTCATCGGAGACTGCACGCAAACTGTTGAACGAACTCCACGAAAGTCCTGCACCACCTGGCGACCTGGCCGAGCGGGCTGATACCTCCGTCCAGAATGCGAAGTACCATCTGGACAAACTGCAAGATGCCGGTGCAATTGAGGTGGTCGACACCGCCTACTCGGCGAAAGGCCGGGAAATGGATGTCTATGCGCCCGCAGACCAACCCCTTGTCATCTACGCTGGCGATACCGATACCCGTGCGACGCTTCGGTCGGCGCTGTCCCGCCTCCTCGGTGCGCTCGGTATCCTTGCGATGGCGAGTTTCGTCGTTCAGGCCGTTGCCGACCAGTCGGTGTTCCCTTGGGGCAGCGACGACGTTGCACCGGCTGCTGACGATACTGCCGATGAGCCTGATGATACTGACGACCGAGAGACCGAGGACACTGATGCCGAAGACGACCCAGAGACCGAGGAACCAGTAGCCGATGATGGAGAGGATGTCAGCATCGCCAGCGAACCTGCTGAGGAGGAACCAGAAGACGATGCGCCTCCCGAAGAAGAGGAGGTTGTGGAAGATGACGAAGTCCCAGAAGATGATGGGGACGATTCCATCTTTGATACGGCCGACGCGAATCTCACTGATGACGAGGTTGTCAATGCATCCAATGGTGCAACGAACGGGGCAGATGATGCCCACGTCATCGTCGAGTTTTTGGGAAGCCTCCCACCTGGTGCGTTGTTCTTTGCTGGTGGCCTTCTCGTCCTCTGTCTCGTTGCTGGCTTCCAGTATTATCGCGCTCGCCGTGGCATTCCCGGTCCGGTCGCAGGATGAACTCCCACACTAGTTGCCCACCGCATGGTAACTCAAATATCGATTTTAGCTTACATTGCGTACTTTAGGGGTCCCTTCGTAGGAGAAACTGCCTCGTCCCCTTCGGCCCTCCACGGTTTCCCCGCTGACTCCATTTTTCGACCCTCTCTCCCATCGTTGCCTTCTTTTCGTGTACTCGGTAGTTCATACTGCCAGATGTAACATCAGTTATCGTGTCTCGTCTCGAAGGTCTGCCCATCCACCGTCCGCAACTCGACGGCAAGGCCGTCGCCGGTTGAGTGAATCACGCCGAATGCTGCACGATTCCCACGCGGGTCAGCGTGACTGCCCGGATTAACGAGCAGTTGCTCACCGAACTCCTGAATTGTCGGGCGATGCGTATGGCCAACAATCACGATATCCGCGTTCTCCTGGCGCGCGAGAAGTGTGAGACTAGTTTCGGTGTGAGTGTGGCCGTGAACGAGCAGCATACGATAGCCCGCATACTCGAACACCTGCATTTCGGGTAAACGGTCACGTACCGCTTTCTCGTCGCTATTTCCGACGACGGCAACTAACCGTTCGGCCCGCTGTTCGAACGCGTTTAGTACCCTCTCATCAGTGAAATCACCGGCATGCGCGACCATGTCCGCTTTTGCAAGCGCGCTTTCGACTGTCTCTGTCAGTTCCGGTGTCCCCGTTCCGTGAGTATCTGCGAGTATCACTAGCATCGTTCGCTCACTTTCGCTAGCATCGTTGCTCATCTCTCTTCGCTTTCAGCCAATCGCTCGCGTGGCAACAACGCAGAGAGCGGTTGGTCATCGAGCAACTCCGCAAGCGAGACCAGATTCTCACAGGCGGCTTCGAACAGTTTCTCACCAACTTCGGGTGAGGCGTCGGTCTGGTCGCCAAAGACGCCGTTGTCGGAGTTGTCGATGGCATCGTAAAAGGTCCGCGCGCCGTAGGTTCTACCGGTCTCTGCATCGAACGAGGCCAGTCCGCCATCCCGTGCCTCTTCAATTCGGTCCTCATGAATGAGTTCCGACGCCAGATGCCAGACAAGCGAGGTTTCCTTGGGGCCGCCGTGTGGTCCCGGCGAGTCGAACGACTCCTCGATGAGGTCGGTGATGCTTTCGTCCCACATCCATTCAATCGCATATAGCTCTTCGGCTTCGTGTAGCCGTCTCCCAACCTCGCGCAGGTGCTCGACGTTCCCGCCGTGTGCGTTCACGTAGATGACGCGGTCGATACCGTGGTAGGCAAGATTTCGCGTGAGACTCTCCATATAGGTTCGAAAGGCCGGGCCATCGACCCACATCGTGCCGGGAAACTGTCGGTGATGCGGGCTGACGCCGATAGAGACGGTGGGCGTACAGAGAAAGCCCGTCCGCTCGGCAGCCTCACGGGCGAACCCCTCTGCAATGATTGCGTCGGTGGCTTCCGGAAGGTGTGGGCCATGTTGTTCGGTTGAGCCGACCGGAACCAGCGCGAGCGATTCGGATTCGAAATACGACGCAAGGTCCGGCCAGGCATGGTCTGACAGATACATTACCAGCTTTTTGTAGTGGCTGGTGCAAAAGGATATCTTCTACTGCTGGCTGTGACTTTTCTCTCCTAAACCTTAACATGGATGCCACCGCATCCGCGAGTGTGTTCGAGTTCGCCACGCTCCCTGACCTGCTCCGTTTGCTTGCGATTCCGTTTTTTGGTGCCGTTGCCTGGCGGGATATCAAAACCCGTCGGGTACCCAACCGGACGTGGTATCCGCTTGCAGCGCTCGCTGTTTTCCTGTTGGTCTGGGAGAGCTATACGGTGATGACAGCCGATATTCACCCAGTTCTTCGCCAGCAGTTTTTCATCCAGGTAGGTATCTCGGTTCTGTTTTTGATTCCGCTCTCGTATCTGTTCTGGCGGATAGGCGGCTTCGGTGGGGCTGATTTCAAAGCTTTCGCCGTCATCGCGGTACTGTTTCCGACGTTTCCTGCGTACGAGGTTCATCAACTCGGCGTTGACGGGGTTTTTGCAGCTCTCCCTGGCATCGAGCAGGCGGCGACGCTGCCAGCAGTCGAGACTGCTATCGGGGTCTTCTCGATAACAATCCTGACGAATACGGTTCTCGTTGGGCTACTGTATCCGGTTGCGCTGGCCGGAAAAAACACCATTCGTGGCTATCTTTCACCGGGAATGTTTATCGCTAGACCGATTCGGTGGGACGAGTCGACCGAAGAGTACGGGACGGTGCTTGAGTTTCCTGACCATCGACTCCGTGATGTCCGGTCGGTGGGTGAGTTGCGGGCGTATTTCAACTGGCGACAGCTCGACCTCGATGCGCTCCGGATGTATCTCCGCTGGCGCGGTGTTTCTCTTGAGGAACTTAGAGAGGACCCTGCATCCTATCGGGACCCGACATCGCTTCCGGACGAGCCAAACCCGCCGACAGATGGGGCAATCGTCACTGATGGTGGAACCCCTGCAGACGGTGAGCTAATTGCGGATGGTGGCACGGAACCAGCACGGAAAGAGTGTGATGACCCGTGGGGAGCCGAGGCATTTCTCGAAGATATCGAGTATTCGGCCTACGGAACGACGCCCGAAGAACTGCGGGCGGGACTCGATTCGCTGACCAGCGATGATGTGGTCTGGATATCACCGGGCATTCCGTTTATCGTCCCGCTGTTTGTCGGACTGCTCGTCTCGTTCACCTACGGCGATGTGCTCTTTGCACTCCTTGACGCCCTCAACATGACAGCTTGAGTTCACAATTCTCTCAGCAGAGAGAGCGGCGGTGCGGCATTTGATGGTGCGTAATGGTGCGTGCTGGTAACTTACGCAAGGTTTATGTGTCGATACGCTGTAACTGTATTCGACAGATGTCAGATAAGAATGACGGTCCGATTTGGCCGCCGGAGATGTTGAAGATGTTTGCGGAGACGGGTGAGCAGGCAGTCGAGAAACAGCAGGAGTTGTTTAAACAGATGCTCGGTGCCAACCTCTCAGGTGGCATGGACATGAACCAACTGGGTGCGATGAGTCAGACGGCAACGTTCAAGACGCGCGTCCAGAGCGGCGGACGAATCAGCATCCCGGATGCGGAGCGAGAAACCCTCGATATCGAAGAGGGAGATATCGTGCAGGCGGTCGTGTTGCCGGTCAAACGAAACCGCGAGGAGTAAGATGTACGCACCCACTGTGGCGCTTTCAATTGGACTGGACGCTCAGCGTCAGGCGATTGAAGGCTCACAGCGTGTGCTTGAGACTGGCATCGAGGCGCAGACGAATCTGGCTAAAAGCACTATCGATACCGTTTCTCGACAGGAAGACGTCCAGCGGCGACTGCTTGCGTTGCAACACGTTGTCGCCCACCGACTTCTTGACCGGATTGATGAACGAGATATCGGTGTCGACGGCCCGAGCGAGCAACTCCGGACGGTCACCGACGACCAATTCAGCAGGCTCTATGACGGTCACAGCGAGCTATTCGACGCAATTACTGGCGACCTTGAAGAGGGTGCCGATGCGCTGGAGAGGGTATCCACGAAGTATCTCGATGCAGTGGATGAACTTGCTGCCTTGGCAGTGGCCGCGACAGAACAGACTGAAACACAATTTTCAGGTGAATCGTCCACGTGCTAACTGTCGGTTCAGTTGTTGAACGCAGTATAAACGCCCGTTTCGAATACTGTCTTCTTGGTTTCCCACCAGAAGGCTTTATTCGCCAGCCCTTCGAATATTACTACAATGAGTGACACAATGCAAAACGAGTTTACCGAAATGGTCGAACAGATGAACAGTGCCGTTGCCGAATCAATCGAACAGAACATGGAAGCCCAGGCTGCGTTCATGGACTCCTGGTCCGAGGCGTTCGAGGACTCCATCCCGGATGAAGATGTCGTTGCCGAGGGTATGGAAGGCTACGCGAACGCCTACGAGGTCTGGATTGACGCCGTCGACGAGACCTTCACCGAAGCGACGAACCTCGCTGAGGGCGAAGATATCAAACCGGAGCAGTTCCGCGATATCTGGCTGAGCTCGGCGAATCAGGCGTTCAAAGAAGTGATGTCAACCAGCGCCTTTGCACAGGCAAACGGCCAGCTCGTCGAGGCGCTTATGGAGATGCAACAGGAGGTCAACGAGATGAGCGAAGATTCCCTCGCGCAGATGGGGATGCCGACCCAGAGCGACGTTGAGGAAGTAGGCGAGCGACTTATCGAACTGGAACGCCGCCAGCATGCTGTCGAATCGAAACTTGACCGTATCCTCGATGCAGTTGAGGAGTGACCA
>LKNH01000100.1 GCA_001564135.1 Halobacteriaceae archaeon Tc-Br11_E2g27
ACTTTCGGAAATCGGGCTTGCGCTTGATGCAGCTCATCGCGTTGCTGGCATCGAGACTCATGCAATTCACGGTGTGAAAGCGGTTTCGTCACCACAGGCCGCCGTTTCGTATATCGAGGCCGAGTAACTGCTCCTAGTTGAATATTTCCTTCAAGGGCATCAAATGTGATAATTGCCTTTGAAGGAAGTAAAAATACTTCCTTTGAAGGTAATTGGCCGTTGGCCGAGTCACCGGTCCAGGATTGCCGACACCAACTCGGCCTCCGCACGGCGAAGCAGTTCGTTTGCAGTGCTTGGGGCACAATCGAGAGCGTCAGCAACTTCCTCGAATGAGACCGTTCGGGGCGTTTCGTAGTAGCCGAGTTCGTACGCCGTCACCAGTGCCTCGTACTGGCGTTCCGTCATCCGTTCGAGAAAACCCGGTTGGTTTGGGTTATATTCCCCGGTCGATTCAACGTGGATGTCGATTTCGTTGGCGGCTTTCGCGAAGGCCGCTTGGAGGGCACCTTCCTCGCCGGCGACGGTGAGTCTGATGCCGGAATCAGTAAACCGGAATGGTCGCTCAAGCAACAGTGCGTGGTTATCTGCAATATCAAGCAGGCGACTCAACCCCTCACGTTCGGTGATATGGACGAAGGCGTAGATTCGGTCATCGGGTTCGGTGACGAGGTCGAAACTCCTGACCTGTTCATGTTCGGCAAACAGTTCACGGACGGGTTCGATGGCGGACCCGGTCAATCGGTAGAGAACCGTGTAGGTCCCATCACCGTGCCAATCGAAATTCATCAGCGTCTCGCGCCGGATATCCGGGAGTTCGCGGAGTGCTGCGTCGATGCCGGGAAAGGCTCGCTCGTCCGGCATCAAGTGCATCTCGACGGCTCTCATTGCCTATCCGTGGGTGAGACGATACAATAAGTCTGTGGGACTGCCGTGCCTTGAGCGAGTTCGTTTCGAGATACTACCGGTTTTATGATTGTGTATCCACCGGTATATCGCATTTCTGTACGGATATCTGCTAATTCTTCTCGTCCACCAAATCTATATACGGCCATGTTACAATTGTCTGTGTATGCCACACGATTCAGAGTTAGACAGACGAACGCTTTTGCAGTACGCCGGCTCGGCAACGGCTGCTGCCGCAACAGTAAGCCTTGCCGGCTGTATCGGCAGTGAGGATGACGACGATGGTGATGATGATGATGATGACACGAACGGGGAAGACGAGGAGGAGTTCTTTGTCACCGTCGCACAGGGAGAGTTCCCGGATACGCTCGACCCTGTCGGTGATAACGCAACGCCGACCTACAACGTCATCGACCAAGGCTACGAACCATTCCTGTACCGTGATTCTGGACGGGATGACTTGGATGAGATGGGTCGTCCGATTGCCCGTGTTGTCGAAGACTGGGAACGAACCGATGACCGAACCCTTGAATTGACTATCCGCGATGGCGTGACCTTCCATTCAGGTAACGAGTGTACCGCAGAAGATGTCGCATACAGCATCAACCGAGCAAACGGTAACTTCGATGTGACTAGTGAGGTTGCTGCCGTTATCGGAGATATCGACGAGGCGGAGGCTGTTGATGACAGCACCGTTGAGGTACACCTCAATGCCGCTGTCCCTGCAATTCTCCAGAACCTCGGTGCATTCGGTCGGGTTATGGAACAAGAGTGGACCGAAGACGATGACAACGACCCAACGTCCGAAATTAACGGCACTGGACCATTCGAAATGGTTGAGCTCGAGGAAGGGTCATACGTCGATTATGAGGCGTTCGACGACTACTGGGGCGACGAACCAGCCGTTGACGGTGGTCGTCTCACCGTCCGTGGGGAGGAAGGACCACGTGTCGATTCGCTCGAAGCAGGTGAAGTAGATGTCATTACCGGTGTTTCCCCCGACCGCGTTCCTGATGTCGAATTGAACGACGACCTGCGCGTCGAATCGTTGCCGAGCATCCGAACTATCTTTTTGGTGATGAACGATGCGTATGAACCGTTCGATAACGCCGACTTCCGTCGTGCGATGAACTACGCAGTGGATGTCGATGCAATCATTTCCTCCATCCTCGAAGACCTTGCGGAGCCAACGAGCCAGCCAACGCTCGAAGGACACTTCGGACACGACCCCGACGTTGACCCGTACCCGCACGACCCTGACCAGGCCGAACAACTCATCGACGATAGTGGATATGCCGGCGAGAGTATCACACTTGTCACACCACAGGGCCGGTATCTCGCTGATGTGGATGTCGCTGAGGCTGCCGCCGGGCAGATTGACGAACTCGATAACGTCTCCTGTGAGCACGAAATCCGCGAGTTCAACGACCTTGTCGGACAGATATTTGCCGAAGACCAGGAGGCAGCACCGCCATTCTTCCTCATCGGATGGGGTGTCCCGACGCTTGACGCCGACTACGCCATGCGAGACTGGTTCATCGATGGTGCGCCGTCACAGATGTTCAACGACGACCAGATTCAAGAGTACCTCAACGACGCCGACGACACAGTCGACGATGCAGAACGGGAATCGCTGTTGCAACAGGCGAACGCCCGAGCAAACGACCAGGCCTCCTGGGTCTTCATGCACCAGCAGTTCAGCGTATACGGTGTGAGCGAAGAAGTCGCGTGGGACCCGCGCCAGGATGAGGATATCCTCCTCGAAGAGATGGGTCCTGCCGAATAACACCAGCAACCACGGCTCTTGGATAGATAACCAACCACCGGGTTTTTACCCTCCGACGTAAAAGTGGGCAGTACTTCGTATGCGATTCATCCGATTTTTCCTCAAACGGCTGGTCCATTCCCTGTTCGTTATCTGGGGTGTCGTTACCGTCGTGTTTTTCCTTCGGTTTTTAACCCCCGGTGACCCGACAACGGCGCTTGTTTCACCCGATGCCGGTCAGGATGTCAGAGATGCACTTCGGGAAGAACTTCGCCTCGATGAACCAATTTACATCCAGTATTTCGAATATTTGACTGACCTCATGGTCGGCGACTTCGGTAACTCAATGGATGTCCTCGACCGCCCGGTGACGGAATGGATTTTCAGTGCCTATCTCATTCGGAGCGTCGAACTCGCGCTCGCCGCGACCTTTGTCGCCGTTGTTATCGCGATTCCGCTCGGGGTCATTAGTGCCCGGCGGCGACACCAGCCCGCTGATTACAGCGCCACGCTGTTTTCGCTTTTTGGCATTTCAACGCCAAACTTCTGGCTTGGAATCATGCTGATTATCATCGTTGCTGTTCCTGTCGGATTTATCCCAACCGGGAACCCCGGCCCGCTCTTTTATCAGGCTCTTGGCGATGCCGTCACGCAGGGTAACTTCGGCGGCCTCTGGGACTGGCTTCGACATATTTTCCTCCCTGCGATTACGCTGGGAACGTACTTTACGGCGCTTATCACACGACTCACTCGGAGTGGAATGCTCGAAGAAATTGGCAAACCATACGTGAAGGCTTGTCACGCGAAAGGGTTGCCGGAGACGCTAACGCTGTACAAACATGTTCTTCGGAACACCCTCATTCCGATTATTACCATCCTCGGACTCCAGCTCGGAACGCTCATCGGCGGCGCAATCGTCACTGAGGTCGTCTTCGAGTGGAACGGACTCGGTCAGTTGCTCATCGACAGGATTAGCTCGCGAGATTGGACTATGATACAGGGAATCATCATCGTCATCGGTGTTAGCTTCGTCGTTATCAACACGATTGTGGATATCCTCTATGCGTATCTCGACCCACAGGTGATAGACCAATGATTTCCGACCGCGTGAAAGCAAGCCTGAAACGCGAGTTCAAAACCAGCCGGATGGCACAACTTGGGCTAATTCTCGTATTGTTGGTTATTATCGTTGCAACCTTCGCACCGTTTTTCGCGCTGCATGACCCGACCGAACAGCGTATTGGGACTGGCGATGGCGTCGATGACGATGACGCTGGCGTCATCGGTGACAACGGCGTCGAGGAGGATGATGATGACGATATCGACCCCGGTGATATCGACGATGCGGATGAGGCAGACGAAGCGGAGAGTACCGACCGGACGGATGTCCCACCGCTATCTCCCATTCCTGGCCACCAGTTCGTCGGTGAGACCGAGGAGATACAACGCGTTGACCACGAGGATGGGACGTTCGATATCGAAATCGTCGAAACTGAGGTCAATGCAGACCGCGCATTCCCGCTTGGAACAAACACTGTCGGGCAGGATATCTACTCGCGAATCGTCTACGGTGCTCGCATCTCGATGCTTGTCGGTATCTTGGGTGCAGGGCTTGCTGCGCTTGTCGGTGTTCCCTACGGGCTTGCGGCAGGCTATTTCGGTGGTCGACTGGATGACGGGTTAATGCGCGGTGCCGATGTCATGCTCGCGTTCCCGTCGCTCGTGCTTGCTATTGCGCTGGTTGGTGTGTTCCGTGACTCCGGCTTTCACACGACGCAGTTGCCCGACCCGTTCGTTCTCGCTGCTCAATCCGATACTGTTCCGAACGTGCTGATACCGCGGGCAGACCATGTTGCGGCCATGCCCGAAAGCATCACGTTCCCGGTGACGGTGACCCTCGTCGTGGCGCTGGTCAACTGGGTCTGGTTTGCCCGGATTGCCCGCGGAGAAGCAATTTCCATCCGTACCGAGGAGTACGTGAAAGCGGCCCGCAGTCTCGGTGCAAGCCATACGCGCATCCTCCGCCAGCACGTGCTGCCGAACGCAATCACGCCAATAATCGTGCTGGCAACGATTCAGGTCGCTTTCATTATCCTGCTCGAAGCCGCTCTTTCGTTCCTTGGGTTCTCCGGAACGAACCTGACGTGGGGAGCGGATGTCGAAAGCGGTCGTGGTGACCTTGCCACGTCGTGGTGGATATCGACGATGCCCGGCATTGCCATCGTCATCGCGGTCATTGGCGTCAACCTGATAGGTGACTGGCTCAGAGATGCACTTGACCCCGGCATCGAAGGCGAGAGCGGGGGGATGTAACTATGGAACCACTGCTTCGCGTCGAGGACCTCACGACACGATTTTTCACCGAAGAAGGACAGGTTAACGCGGTCGAGAAAGTCTCGTTTGACGTGGCCGGCGGTGATGTCTTCGGTATCGTCGGCGAGTCCGGGTCAGGAAAATCCGTGACAGCGCTGTCGCTGGTTGACCTCGTTGATTCGCCGGGCCGTGTGACCGATGGCTCCGTCTGGTTCCGCCAGCCTGAGATGGCCGAGCGGATTGCCGAGGACCAACCGGAGGCAGTCGACGGCGAGATGGTCGACCTTCAGCAACTCAACAGCCGTGAACGCCGTGCGCTCCGTGGCAGCGAGTTCGCACTTATCTTTCAGGACCCGATGAGTAGCTTCAACCCCTCGATTACGGTCGGTGAGCAGGTCGCCGAGGCGGTTGAGGTCCAGAAGCGAGCCAAAGCCAACCCGCGGGCACTTCGCTCGCGAACGCAAGGGTTCGGGCTCGGAAAGTTTCTCACCACGTCGATGGTTCCGACGGTTGACTACGTGAGCGATGAGGCGCACGCTCGGGCTGTCGAACTCCTCGATACGGTTGGTATTCCTGACCCTGCAGCGCGCGCGACGGAGTATCCACACCAGTTTTCCGGTGGGATGCTTCAACGGGCGATGATTGCACAGGCGCTTGCAACGGAGACATCCGTTCTCATCGCGGATGAGCCGACGACAGCACTCGATGTCACGATTCAGGCACAGGTGCTCCAGACGCTCGCCGAGATTCAGGACGAACACGACATGACGACGGTTCTCATCACTCACAACCTGGGTGTCATCGCACGGATGTGTGACCAGGTCGGCGTGATGTATGCAGGCGAGTTCGTCGAACGCGGAACGCTCGAAGACCTCTTCGAGCGCCCCACCCACCCATACACCGAAGGCCTGCTCGGGAGCAGCCCCAGCCTCGATGCCGCATCACAGCGCCTCCAACCAATCGAGGGGAATGTCCCGAGCCTCTTCGACGAGGAGATGGACAACCGCTGTTACTTCGCAGACCGCTGTCCGAAAGCGATGCACGAGTGTCTCACCAAACCCGAGACCTACGATGCGTCGGGAAGCGAGTCTCACAGCGCGCGCTGTTATCTTGCCACACAGGAGTACGATTCAGCTGATGCACTTCCGGAGGGATATTTCGATGACTGAAATAGTAGCAGATGACTGGTCAATGTATGAGGTGAGCCGATGAGTACCGATAACCCACCCGAATCACGGACCGACGACGGCATCGTTGCACACGGTGAGCCACTCGTCGAGGTCTCCGGTCTGAAAAAACATTTCGACGATGGGCTCTCCTTGTTGGATAGGCTGCTCGGTGCCGAACAGCAGGCCGTAAAAGCTGTCGACGGTGTCGATTTCACCATCGATAAAGGTGAGACCCTCGGCCTTGTCGGTGAATCCGGCTGTGGCAAATCGACCGTCGGCGAAACTACCCTCCAGCTCCAGACACCGACCGACGGCTCCGTTACCTTCGACGGCACTGATATCACCGAACAGGGCGATCTGACCGAGTTCCGCAGTAGAGCACAGATTGTCTTCCAGGACCCGTATTCGAGTCTCGACCCACGGATGCCGGTTGGGAGGAGCATCCGACAGCCACTTGATATCCACGACTGGCCACAGGGCGCTTCGGACAAGATGGCCCGCCGCAGGGACCGAGTTGCGGAGTTGATGGAGCGGGTCGGTCTCTCAGCCGACCAGCTTGACCGCTACCCGGGAGAGTTCTCCGGTGGACAGCTCCAGCGTGTCGGCATCGCACGAGCGCTCGCACTCGACCCCGATTTTATCGTCCTTGACGAGCCAACAAGCGCACTTGACGTGAGCGTGCAGGCACAGATTCTCAACTTACTTTCCGAACTTCAGGAGGAGTTCGACCTCACCTACCTCTTTATCAGTCACGACCTCGGTGTCATCCGGTATATCTGTGACCGCATCGCAGTAATGTATCTCGGTGAAATCGTCGAGATTGCACCTGCAGAGGAACTGTTTACCAACCCACAGCACCCCTACACGAAGGCCCTGCTGGAGAGCGTCCCGCGGGTCGAACTGGCGGAACGTGACCGCGATATCGACCCGCTTTCGGGCGACGTTCCCTCGCCACGAAACCCGCCATCTGGCTGTCGGTTCCGAACCCGCTGTCCTGAAATCATCCCGCCGGAGGACTTGGATATCTCTCAAGATGGCTTCCGGGCTGTGATGGACGTTCGCGACCGCATCGAGCGCCGTGAGGTTGCCGCCGAGAAGGTCCGCGACCTGGTGAGCGAAGAGCTTGCCGAGGATGACCCGGATGAATCCCGACTTGATTCGCTCGTCACCGACCGCCTCTATGAGCGCCTGGTCCCAGTCGACCTCCCCGGTCCTGTCGAAGAAGACCTCCGCGAGGCGCTCGAACTGGTCGTCGACGAGGGGTGGGAGGCCGCCGAGACGATGCTCCGTGAGGAGTATCAGTCGGTCTGTGAGACAGACCACCCGACAGGGCAGGTCGCCTGCCATCTGGTCGAAGAGTAACAGCGCTGTTCGCACAGGAGAACGCATCGTGTTGACTCCCATCGTTGACCACGGCTCTTTTTGGTTCGGCCCGTCTCTGGTCGGATATGTCTCACAATAGCGGACTCCCCGAATCGGAGTCCTCACGCTGGCGGACTATTATCGACGAGGCGGAAACGCTGGCTGCTGAGCAGGAATCAGCGGGAACGGAGACGCTCGTGGTCCATCCGGGCGACGTAACTCCCCGATTAGATGATGTCTTTGGACTGGATGTCCTCGCATCAGGAAGCGAATTTGAAGCGGTCAAAACGTTGGCTGAATCATATTCGTTCACTCGCTCACACGTCTACCGACACGATGGCGAGGCACGGACGTTTTTCCTCTGTGTGTTCGAAGCCGATTCGACCGACGAGGAGACGGCTGCCCCGACAGCGGCCATCTTCGTCCCGGTCTATCTGTCCACGGAGGCCATCGACAGACTGCACCACGAAACCCGGGAGCGAGATGACCTGCCTGTCCATGTTCGGCCGTTGACAGACGACGAACGCGCTACGTTTACTTGTACTGACCCCGACCTCTTTTTCAACTAAATATGGATGTTACCTTCGACGGCACGGTCGTCAACGCAGATTCAGAAGCTCGTGAGCGGTTTTACGATTCCCGGGGATACGGCACGCCACGCAGTGGGAAACTCGAACTAGCGCCGGTTGAGGCGGCCCATCTGCTCTTTCGTGGCGACCTCAAGAGCGTTCGCGATAGCCGCTCCGGCAGCGAACTGGACTTTCACGACCTGCTTTCGTCCACAGCGGTCTCTGAGGTCGGCTTTTTTGTTTACAAGGAACTGCGCGACCGTGGGTTCTATCTGTCCCCTGCTCGGCGAGACAAGGCTGGTGACGCAACCAGTACCAGCGAATTTCTTGTCTATCCCCGCGGCAAGGGGCCGTGGGACGATACTGTCGCCTACCGGGTCCGTGCGGTCAGCGAACGAGAACGGGTCAGCGCACGTGACCTCCGGGAACTCGCACAGCAGGGGTCGGGGACAGACACGTCGACTGCTGTCCTCGCGGTCGTTGATGAAGAGAGCGAAGTCACCTATCTCGAACTCGGTTCACCAGCTATCGAGGGGACCAGCGAGCACGACATCCCCGCGCTCTCCGGCCGCTTGTTATCAGACCGCGTCCTCGTCACCGACCCACCAGATGCGCTGTATCACGAAGCGTTCTACGGCCAACCGCTCGACCGCGACGAACAGCCGATTCAACTCTCGCTTGTCGAGGCGGCCTATCTGACGGGATGCGGGCTATTGACGGTCGATACCGACCGCGAGACGGAAGGTGTGAGCAGTACACAGTCAGGACACGACGCACTCATCGAACGCGGTCGGGAGGTCGAAGGTGAGCGATTCGACCGCAGACT
>LKNH01000101.1 GCA_001564135.1 Halobacteriaceae archaeon Tc-Br11_E2g27
GGGCGACCCGGCAGGCAGCCTCGATTGGCAAAGGATTTGCGTTCCTGATGGGGCTGTTTGGGCTGTTTACCTTCAATTTCTTCCTGATGGCAATTGCCCTGTTTGTCTACATCGCTGCAACCTCAGAGACTCGTCAGATGATGCTTGATGCAGCCTTCGAGGGCGTACAGATTGGGGAGGTGATGACGCCTGAGCACAAACTCACGACCGTCGAGGTTGATGTCCCCCTCTCAGATATGCTCGAAATCATGATGGACGACAGGCATATCGGCTATCCAGTGCTGGATAACGGCCGGTTTGTCGGCCTTATCACGCTGGATGATATCCAGTCATCGGAACTGACCGACGGCGTCGTTGCCGGAGCGATGACCCCTGTTGACGAACTCGAAACGGTAACCCCACAGACGGAAGTCGTGGATGCCTTTCGAACGCTGAGTTCAAACAAAGTCGGTCGGTTACCAGTAGTCAACGAGGACGGACAACTCATCGGCATTATCACACGAACTGACCTGATGCGAGCCTTCCGAATCGTGATGGAACGAAAGCGCTTCGAGCGACAGGAGGTAGGCACCTCCGCTCGGACGCGTATGCAATAGCTGGGCTAATCGGCGGCCTGTCTCCTGTCGTTGCCTGCGTATAGTTCCGTCAGTTCGACCAGTATTTTCCGGTACTCGCTTTTATCAGGATTCGGTGAGAGCGAACGAAACCTGTCGTTGAACGTCTCAAAATCGACGGTCGGTGCGTCAGCAGCGGCGGCCCCAGCTAGGTCATACAGTCGATGGTCTGTATCAACAAGGTCGTGCCGTTCGACGAGTCCAAGCGCAAACGCTGCGTTCACCGCCGTAATATCCGGGTCTGGTGTCGGTGTTCGACGCGAAAGTGGCGTTGCAGGCGATGAAACACCCATAGATACGCCCTCCAGAGGTGGTTTTGTATGGGGTTTCGTAGCAAGCGCGGTCGCCAGACTCGATTCGAGAAACGAGACGAGTTTGTCTGCCGGTGCAACCGAGAGCCAGAGGTCATCAGCGTAGATATCCTTGAGGTGGTTCGCAATCTGATAACAATGGGTGAGTTTGCGCCGTTCGACCGAATGTCCTGCCAGCGCAAGAAAGATGGCTTCTTTGGTTGATTGCGTATGCGACGGATGCTCTTGCTCGTGGTGGTGCATGTGGGCATACTCATGCAATGCGAGTTCTCGGGCCATCGCGCTGGTTGCGGCATGCCTGGAGATAATCAGTTCGTGTTCCCTGTCGGTATGGCGAACACGGGTCCGCTCGTCTGGGTCTTCACGGACAGACACAGTAACGGGGTTCGTCAGATCACACGCTGTTTCGAAAATATCCTGTGCACTCAAAAATGGCGCGGCCGGACCACAGCCGCGAACGGTAACGTCCATGTTACCAAGAAACAAGGGGCGAGCGCGTATTACTGTTGCCCCGTTTGAGCGATTTCGTTACCGAGCAATCACATAGTCATCGTCTTCGCTGACGCCGATAATTGCCCATTCGTATTCCGGATTCTCATCTTTTAGTGTCCGTTCAAGAGTATCGACGTGTTCGGACCAGGTAACCAGACAGTGATACTCCCCTGTCTTTGGCGTTGGGGCGTCTGGGCCGGGAACTGGTGTTACCTGTACGGTTCGCCATTTCCGTTTAGCACGGAGCGCACCGCCATCTGCGCTCACAGCGTAGCCAAGCTCGTTGAATATCGATTCCGCCTCCCGTTCGAGAGCTGTGTTAACAGTTCCCATTCAATTAGCCCTACTACGACAGGGTATTTAAATATATTTCCTGTTAGTTGATAGTAATGTCAACTATCGCGTTCAGTTATACAGTGAATAGGGCCATTTATTCATGCGCTGCATCCCACTCTTCTGCTTTTGTCCGGTTGCTGCACTGATTACACTGGATACGGCCCATGGCATCTACCGCATTGTCCGTTGTCTCGCAGTTTCCACAGTAAAACCCCCAGCGGGAGGTTGCCTCGGCATCAGTGTATACGACGTAGAATGGTCCTTTTGCACCACGTTTCCCCTGTGTGCTATCGACATACACCGTCTTTCCATCAGTGCTAGTAAGTGCTTCCATGTGGGTCTGTTTGGGTTGCAAGGTCAAATGACCTACTGATACCGGGATGATACAAACGACAGTCTCAGGTAGGGTGCGTTCGTACGGCAGATAATGACGCAGGTTGTTGTTCCAGTTCGCTATCCGCTGACGAAACATTCCAAAGCCACTCTTGAGAAGGCTCTGGAAATCGCGCGAGAGGAGAATGCATTGCTTACCATCCTCCACGTCGACCTCTATCACGAGCATACCCACGTCACTCGAAGTAAACTGAAAGCTGCGGTCGAATCCGAGTTCGGACGGCTTCCGGATGTGCGCTACTCAGTTCGCCGTGGCATTTTAGTGGAGGAATCCATTCTCGAGGAAATCGCCGATGAAGAAGCAGATATCGTCGTCATCGGCAAAAAGCAAGCAAGCCGCTGGCGGCGAATGATTCGGCGACTCGTTGATGACCCGGATATCGAACAGTTCCTCAGAGACCAACTTAGCTGTGATGTGGTTACAGTCTCAGCACCGTAATTTCACCGTTACTGCTGGCTGAACTCACCATCGGCTCTGTAGTGTTCAGGCGCTTCAGCCTGTTCGCCAACGTCAACCTGTAGATTTCCACTCGTTTCATCAAAGACGAGATGTGAATGTGGGTAGGCAAACTCGCATGGCTCGTCTCTGAACGCTTCTCGGATGTTTGCCCGTACGTTCGACGCGATACTGTTCATCCGATAGGGCTCTTGTACCCAGTACCGGAGGTTGAGTAAGATGCCGTCATCGCCAAATTCACCCACGAGACACTCCGGTGCTGCGGTGTATCTGGCTTCTCCGACACGAATCTTTGGGCCGCCAGTCAACACCCCGTCGACAGTCCGGGCACTTTTTTCGAGTACGTCACGTGCTCGGGAAAGGTCGCTTTCGTATGTTATCATCACTTCAATGCTCATCCGAACTCGGGTATCGTCTGCTGAATAGTTGATAACATCCCTGTCTCGCATTTTCCCATTTGGGACAATGAGAAACGTATTATTGATTGTATATACTTTTGTATATCTCAGCGTAATGTCGTCGACGAATCCGCGTGTTCCTTCATCCGTAAGCTCAATCATATCACCAATTTCGTATGGCTGGTCGGCAAGGAGAAAGATGCCGCTGATGACGCTTCCGACAATCGGTGCGAGGATAACACCAACCACTGCGGAGAAGACGGTTACGGACAAAGCAATTGACCCGAGGTCAAGGCCATTGATACGCAAAATAGTCAACAGCGCAAAGACGTATACGCTGACTTTGATTCCTCCCAGCGTGACGCGAGTAAGGCTTGGGCGTTCGAGATGGCGGGCGATTCGTCGGCTCGTCAGCTGGACGAGGATACGAGCAGCGACCCACGCTAGCAGAATAACGACCAGCGAAGCGGTCAGCTCAAGGACTCCGTCAGGAATCCGTGATGGGATAATATCTGGCCGTGGAATGACACTTTCCTCACGGCCTGAGAACCACCCTCCAATCGTATCTGTCATTGGGTTTCGTCCTCCGCTGGGATGATATACAGGTCACCACCGTTTCGCAAGACGGTAACTGTTTCCGAATCGGTATCCAGATATGCTGGCCGTGCTATCGTCTTTGTCTCATACGTTTCCGGGTCAAGCACTTGTACTGCGTTTTCGTCTTCAATGGCGACGAGTGTCGTTTCCTGGCCGTCCGCTTGCCAGCCGAGTCGAGTCGCCTCCGGGGCATCCTTATCCTCAAATGCTGACTCGTAAGTTTCACCGGAAACGAGCCCTGTCCCCTTGAGATTTCCACGTGCTGAGCGGACGAGAACTGGCTCATCGCTATCTTCGGGGTCGATAACCTCGCCTGCCCGGTACGGCGGCAAATAGACGGCAAACGTCACGCGGTAGACTGGATTGCCGTCGGAGTCTTCCGTCACGAGCGTTTCATAATCACGGTAATAGCCGCCGAACTCCTGTGTTATTTTGCGGGAAACCTGCTCTCCGAGGCGGTTCGTTGAAAGCCGAATATCGATACCACCCTGCACGTCGTTGACTTCCGTGACGAATGCATCTCGGTCGCCAGATGATTCGAGACGTTCAACCTGTTCGTGTGCGAGCTCGGTTGCCCGGTCCGTTTCTTCATCGGTGGGTTCTCTGTCTCGTGCACGAACCTGTACGATACTTGCGTATGAACCACCGGCGATTCGGCCACACCGCTCACACGTTTCATAACTGAGTTTGACTGGAACAGTTATCTCCTCGTCCAACGATTGCCCACGAAGCGACCCAGTAAAGTGACAGTGCATACGGATTGTCGTTGGGTCGACTTGCTCTGGGGCTACTTCCCATGTGACATCCCCTGCATCAACGTGTACGGTTAGCTCCTCGGTCACTGCTTCGATTGCAATATCAGTATAATCCGATGCACCGACATCTACCCACCGGTTCCCCCGGTGGACAGCCCCGCACTGTGAGCAGACGCGAACGTGGATACGGTCCGGCGCGTCAATCAAGTCATACTCTTCGAGGTAACAATCGGTACAAAGCGAACTGTCCTTTGCGGTTCGCTCAGGGGCAGAATCCAGTTGCTCGATGCTTTCCCCACACCGTGGACAAAACGCTCCCGAGCGAGTCATGTACCACGGATAGTCGACCTGACCTTTAAAATATCGTGTTTTGACCTCGCCGAACGTGACTCTCTTACTTTAGTTACAAGTATCTACCTAACCAGAGTTGCCCCATCGAACGTCCCCCGCTGATAATCGACATCGAGCAACTGCATGATGGTTGGTGCGATATCGTAGAGGTCAGCATCCTTGATTTTTGCCTGGTCGTTATCGATAAACAGACATGCATTTTCGAACGTATGCATCCCGTTCCGTGGCCCAGTTCCGAATACCTCCTGCCCGTTATTGAATCCTGCTTTGAGGTCGAATCCGTCGTGAGGTATTGCAACGAGGTCTGGCGCGATATCGGTGTGGTCGCCCCGGAAAACATCGACCTTTCGCTCGACGCGTTTGATTACTGGCTCACCATCGGGCCCAACCAAAGCCTTCAGGTCAGATTCAAGCGCTTCGAGCGTTTCCTCGTATTCGTCTTCTGGAACCTGTCCGCGTGGCTCTCGCCCCTCAAGATTTAGATAGAACCGACCGGGAATTAACGAGTAGGCCCGTGCATCTGAGGAGATGTCGCCGAGTGCCTCGTGTTCGTCCGCTTCATAGGAAAGCCACCCCTTTTCTTGCAGCCACTGGTTGCAGTGCACCTCGTAGTTGAGCGTCGTAAACCCGTGGTCGGATGCGACAATGAGGGTAGTATTGTCGGGAAGAAGCTCTCGAATCTCACCAATGTATCCGTCAAGCTTCCGATAAAAGTCCATAAACTCCTCGGCATACTCCCCATCGTTCTCGTAATCTTCGAACAGGAAGTGGTTCACTCGGTCAGTTGTCATATATACGCCGAAAAAGAGGTCCCAATCTTCCTTCTCGATGACCTGTCGGAATGCAGCGTGACGCCTATCAAGCGTTTCGTTGGCATCAGCGATAAACTCGGATTTATCCTCTTGATGACCGAGTTTTGCGTCGACATCGATTTTGTATCCGCTTTCCTCCAGAGACTCCCGAAATGAATCCGGATAGGCGGCGCGTTCGATGCCAGGGGAGAGAAAGCCAGAGACCATGCGCTGAATGTTTCGGTCCGGCGGGAACGTCACGGGGACGTTCATCACCGTGGCTTGCTTCCCTGCCTCGTGAACGCGTGTCCAGAGTCGCTTTGCCTGTACGTCCCGACCCATTGGAACATACGTTTCATACGAGTTAATTTCCCGGTCCTGAAACCCGTACACGCCGGTACTCCCGGGGTTCATCCCAGTCGTCAATGCAGGCCAACAGGCTGAGGATTCCGGGGGAGCAATGCTCTCGATTGCGTTTCCATCCCCTGCCTCTGCAATCGCGGTGAGATTTTCAAACTCCGTTTCGTTTTCGGCAACGAGGTCGTACGGAACACCGTCTATTCCAAGAAAGACAACTCGCGGACCGTCGTCGCTACGAATCCGGTCGAACAGACCCATACTGTGCCTTCTCCTGACGAATACAAGTAAGTTCTTCTCCTGATATGTCGGCAACTGCGGCAAAAACGAACGCAACTACGACACGCTCTATCTTTTCGTTATGACTCGTCTTGAGCGTTCTCGTCAGCTGCGTCTGGCTCAGGCGGGGATTCGGCATCAAAGTTCTCCGGTATGACGGTGAGGTGGTCGAGTCCCACCGACTGGTTGCTCGCGGCCATTGTATCTTAATCTACACGACCATCATACAAATAATTACTCATGCTCATAACTAATGAGCGAACGTTGCCGGTATTATCGACAAACATTACCGGACGAAACTGCGGGTTACTGACTCGGGAAGGGCCGAGATGGCTGCAGCTACTAGCCGCCACCGTCGAGGAACGTACGCATGGGTCCGTTGTTTAGTAATTGCTCTCTCTATCTGTCGTGCTGCAGTTTCCGGTGTGCACTCCCAGAACCCACCAAACGAAAGTTCAGTGTCAACATACCCTGGTTCGATGGTCGTAATGGAGATATCGGCTTCGCTCACGGGCTCAGCCCCACGTAGCGCCTGCAGATAGTTCGAAACGAACGCTTTTGAGCCGCTGTAGGCGGGCGCATGTGGGAGTCCTATATGTGCCGAAAGGGAGGAGATACCGACGAGATGACCATGACCCTGCTCCGCAAAATAAGTAAGCGCTTTTGTGGCAAGCGCGGCAAACCCGCTGATATTCGTTTCAATCGTCTCTCGGTCTGGTTCCCAGTCGGCAGCGGTGTTCCCTGGGGCCACACCGGCCGATAAGACAACGAGGTCGACGCTTTCCATCTCCGCTGTAAGCGCTTCGAATATTTTCCGTGCCCGGTCGTGCTCGGTCACGTCCATCCGAGCAACATAGCTTTTCGTTGGGAGCTCGCGCCCAAGCGCTTCAAGTCGCTCTTGCCGTCGGGCGGTCAATCCCACTTCGTATCCTGATTCTGCCAAACGCTGTGCCAGTGCTCTCCCTATTCCTGACGATGCACCCACGATGATTGCCCCACTCATATCCTCTGCTTCGTTCCCTTGGCCATGTATCCACCGGTTCAGCTACTCTGAACATCGTTCACATCCTCTGCCCCACATCGTCACATTGATATATTGATACGATATCACTTCTCAGTACGATGTTTAGCGGCGAAGTACACCCGCTCTTTGAGCCCTCCATCCTCGAAGGTATCGTCGAACTAACGCCCTGGTGGATTGCCTACCTGCTGGTCTATCTCACCTATCTTGGAAGCATTTTCGTTATTGTCCCAGTTGTGGTGCTCGCGTACTGGTGGGATGCTCGCCGATTTGGCCCCTGGATTGGTGCAGCTATCGGGTACTATGGATTAATGGCCGGAATTAAATCGCTCAACAGTGCAACCAGACCAGATGTGAGTGCCCCTGTCGGCCCTGCACCGTTTCCCGAGTTCTTTGTCGGCTGGTACGACCATGCGACAGCTATCTCTACTACGAGTTTCCCGAGCGGGAACGTCATGGCTGCTACAATCATCTGTGGCCTGATTGTGCTTGACTCGCGGTTTGCAACCGTTCGAAAACGGCTCGTCGGTGCGTCAGTTGTCGTCCTTGCGGTTGCATACACCCGTCTCGGCCTCGGGGTCCATTATCCAATTGATGCCATTGCCGGTATTGCCATCGGCTTGGTATATCTGGTCTCAGTTACTGCCATTCGCCGCCGGGTCACTGATGAAACCGCTGCAATGTTGGTCGTTGGCTTCATCTGTGCGCTCTGGTCGGTGCTGTTGATGAACGGAGTGACTTCGCTCCCGACGACGGAAGCAATGCTCGGTTCTAACCGAACCCTCGCGCTCGGTGCTGCAACAGGGGGCCTGCTCGTCTGGTGGGGGACACACCACTACTTACAAACCCCGACTCTACTTCGTCGTTCACCGATACCGTTGGTGATTGTTCTTGCTGTAACCGCTGTTGTCTATCTACTCAACAGCGATATCGTACACCCACTGGTGACACTGCTCTGGGCTGGCACTGCAACTGGGGCAGTGCTTTTGCTCCCATGGACTTTTCCACAGAACGTTCGGTCCTGGCTGGACCGCTACTCGGAGTCATCTGACGAAACAGAGCCTGCCGACTAACGGCCAAATACCGATTTCACCCACCCGATAATACCACTCCTGCGCTCAGACGTCTCACTGACCGGTTGCCAGTCAAATTCGTCAGCTGACTCAATCCGGTCTCTGACATCCTCAAGAATATAATCGGAGCGATTGGCTGGCAGGTCAGCGGTCACCTCGGGCTCATCTGTTTGGTCTAATTCATCTGACTCTTTGGTATCTGCTGGCTCGTCTTCTATTTGCTGTTCGTCAGCTTCCCCCTCGTTGGCTTCGTCTTCGGTCTCTTGCTCGTTGGCTTTTTCACTCTCCTGCTCGTCGGCTTTCCCTCCGGCTATCTTATCACCCCTTTCCCCGTCATCGGTTTCCTCTTTCTCGGTTTTATCTTGTTCCGCTTCAATTTCGCTTTCTTCGGATTCGAGCCCCGCTTCGCCTTCGTTTAGTGTATCCGACTGTTCCTGCTCATCCCTTCGTTCGGCAACCGTCGGCTGGAGACCAGTGACCGTCCCGAGTTGTGCTCCCGTTTCGTCGGTAACCGTGATTGTCGATACACGAATTTGTTGCTGGAGGGTCTCCAGCGAAATATCGCGGGTCCCGTAGGCAGTCTCAATAAGTTCCTCCCCAGCGAGTTGCCGCTTGAACGTCAACTCACCTTCA
>LKNH01000102.1 GCA_001564135.1 Halobacteriaceae archaeon Tc-Br11_E2g27
GCCATCCGTTCCCAGACGGCGGATGATTGTCAGGACGATATCCTTGGCTGTGACGCCCTCACCGAGTTCACCGGTGACCTCGATTTTGCGGACCTTCTTTTTGTCCATCGCGATGGTCTGCGTGGCGAGGACATCGCGAATCTGTGAGGTACCGATACCGAACGCTAGCGCGCCGAACGCGCCGTGTGTCGAGGTGTGGCTGTCCCCACAGACGATGGTCATACCGGGCTGGGTGAGTCCCTGCTCCGGGCCAATAACGTGGACGATACCCTGATTGCCCGTCGTCGGGTCATCAAACTGGATACCCGCTTCGCGGACGTTCTCCTCCAGTTCGGCCATCATCTCCTCCGCAGCGTCGTTTTTGAACGGGCGGTCACGGTCGTCGGTTGGGACGATGTGGTCGACGGTTGCGTGGGTCAAATCCGGACGAGCGACCTCGATATCACGCTCGCGGAGCATCCCGAACGCCTGCGGGCTCGTCACTTCGTGAATCAGATGCAAGCCGACAAACAGCTGGTCCTGCCCGTTCGGTAGCTCTGTCACCTTGTGGTGGTCCCAGACCTTGTCGTAGAGCGTGTTCTCACTCATCGCTTACTGCTTCCTCCGAGTCGTCCTGCGGGCCACGTTCAAAGCTTCGGACAGCGCCCTTGGCAGGTGACTCGTGTTCGACATCCGCCATCGTTTCGTCGTCTGTACTTCGGTCGTATCCCCCGTCGGCGACGGGGGCCGGGCCGTACACTGCCAGCCCGAATGTGTCGTTCGTATCAGGGTGTGTCTGGTCGACGTCTTTCATTTTCATAGGTAATCACTCCTCTGTGGCCTCGCCCCACGCGAACAACTCGCGCAGGCGCTCGCCAACTTCCTCGATTTCATGGTTCTGTTCTGCCTTCCGAATCTGGGTGTAAGACGGCCGGTTCGTCTGGTTCTCGGAAATCCACTCCCGAGCGAACTCGCCGTTCTGGACCTGTTCAAGGATGGTTTCCATCCCCTCGCGGTTGATAACTTCCTCACCGCGGGTGAGTCCACCGTATTCGGCGGTATCGGAGACGGAGTTCCACATGCCCATGTGGCCACCCTCGTACATCAGGTCGACAATCAGCTTGAGTTCGTTCAGACACTCGAAGTAGGCCATCTCCGGCGAGTAGCCTGCATCGACGAGCGTCTCGAAGCCAGCTTTCACCATCTCGGTGACGCCGCCACAGAGGACGGCCTGTTCGCCGAACAGGTCAGTCTCGGTCTCTTCCTGGAACGTCGTCTCGATGACGCCAGCGCGGGTACAGCCGATTGCTTCAGCGTAGGCCAGTCCTTCCTCGTGGGCGTCGCCGGTTGCGTTCTGGTAGACTGCAAGCAGGCCAGGCGTTCCCTCTCCGCGTTTGTAGGTTCGGCGGACGAGGTGACCGGGTGATTTTGGTGCGACCATCGTCACGTCCACGTGTTCTGGCGGGTCAATCTGGTTGTAGTGGATGTTGAATCCGTGTGCGAACTGGAGCGTGTCGCCTTCCTCAAGTTCAGGCTCGATTTCATCGTAGACGGCTGGCTGAATCGTATCCGGCACCAGCATCACCATAATCTGTGCTTCGGCCGCTGCCTCGGCAGGCGTCCCGACACGCAGTCCGTCGGCTTCCGCCTCGACGCGTGATGAGGAGTCCTCTTTCAGCCCCACAATCACGTCGACACCGCTGTCGTTGAGGTTCTGTGCGTGAGCGTGTCCCTGGCTGCCGTAGCCGAGCACTGCCACTGTCTTGTCTTCGAGATACGATGCATCCGCGTCGTCGTCGTAATATACTGTTGTGCTAAATTCGTCAGTCATCTGAAATTACCTCCGTTTCGACTTGTGCTTCTGTCGGTGCCTGATTCGGCTGTTTGACCTGTGCGGTCGGTGATTCACCGCGAGCGAGTGCGGCGTCACCGGTGCGTGCCAGTTCGCGAATGCCGAACTGGGCGTAGGCGTCGATTGCGTCGTTAATCTTCTGCTCGTTGCCGGTCAACTCGACCGTAATTGACCGTGGCCCGGCATCGAGCGTCTGTCCGTCGTACATGTCGGTGATGGCGTTGACCTTGTCCGGTTCGTCGCCGTTGACCTTGATGATGACCAGTTCGCGCTGAATCGCGTCGGACGCAAGCTCTCGAACTGAAATCACGGGAATCCGCTTTTCCAGTTGCTTTTTCGCTTGGTCGATACCTGGTCGTGGCTCCTCAATGACAATGGTCATCCGGGCAAGCGAGTCATCTGTCGTCGTGCCGACGGTAAGCGACTCGATATTGAACTGACGGCGGCTGAACAGTCCGGAAATCTCAGCCAGCACACCGGGTTCGTGTTTGACCAGCGCCGAGAGCACCGCACGCTCCGGCGGGTGGTGGGCCTCCGCTTCGGGGTCGATGCGGATACCCTGTTTGTTCCGTCGTCCTTTTGGGTGCATCCGTTCGTCCGGTCCAGGACCGGGGAGTTCTCCGGGGCTCATTTTAATTCCTCCAGATGTTCTTCGTTGAGTGCAAAGCGGGCGTTATCACCGCCGCTTGGCACCATCGGGTAGACGTTTTCTGCCGGGTCGATGTGGGCGTCAATGACGGATGGGCCGTCATACTCGCGAGCTTCCTGAATCGTCTCTTCGACGCCCTCGTAGGTTTCGACGCGCAGTCCCTGTGCGCCAAAGGCCTCTGCGAGTTTGTCGAACTGTGGAATCCATGGATACTCCGAGGCCATCCGCCGACCGCCGTAGAAGCCATCCTGCCACTGGCGAACCATGCCGATGGCTTCGTTGTTCAACACGACGATGGTGATATTGAGGTTCTCACGGACCGCTACCGTCAGCTCCTGTGCGGTCATGAGGAACGAGCCGTCGCCGTCAAAGGCAACGACTTCCTGGTCAGGCGCAGCCAGTTTTGCACCGATTGCCGCTGGCACTGCATAGCCCATCGTTCCGAGACCGTGTGAGGTCACCCAGGTGCGCGGTTTCGTCCACGTCCAGTACTGCCAGGCCCACATCTGGTGTTGGCCGACACCGGCAGCCACGATGGTATCATCGGGTGTGAGTTCGTCGTATTTTTCGACGACATACTCCGGTTTCAGCGGTTCGTCCTCCGGCATCTCGTAATCCAGTGGATACTCGTCTTTCCAGGTCTGGCACTGTTCGCGCCACTCGTCGGCCGGTGGCGAACCGGACATTGCCTCATGGAGTTGCTCGATAACGACCGCTGCATCGCCGATAAGCGGGTAATCCGCCTCGACGTTTTTCGAGATTTCGGCTGGGTCGATATCCACATGAATCACTTCAGCATCCGGCGCGAACGTCTCGATATCCCCAGTCAGTCGGTCGTCAAACCGGGTTCCGATTCCCACCAACACGTCACAGTTTGAGATAGCGAGGTTCGCATCCCCCGTCCCGTGCATGCCGGCAATTCCCTGGTCGAGCGGGTCCGTCTGTGGAAATGCACCTGTTCCGGGCATCGTTGCCGTCACTGGAATCTCGAAATCGCGGGCGAAGGCTCGTAGTTCGTCGCAGGCCTCGCCTTTGATGACGCCGCCACCAGCCAGAATCACCGGCCGTTCCGCACTCGCCAGTGCATCGGCTGCCTGCTGAACGATGACAGAATCGGCTTCTGTTGGCGGGTCGTAGGTGTCCGGCGTCCGTGGCTCACCGACGGTCGCCGAGGTTTCTCCCTGTGTGGTATCTTTGGGTAGGTCAACCAGCGTCGGCCCTTGCCGACCTTCGTTTGCCAGCGCCCACGCAGTCCCGACATCTTCACCGACGGTATCCGTATCGTCCGAGAAGATGTTGTATTTCGTGATTGGCTGTGTGATACCGATAGTATCGGTCTCCTGAAACGCGTCGTTGCCAACGAAGTTTGTCGGCACCTGTCCGGTTAGCGCAATCAGGGGGTCCGAGTCCATGTTGGCATCGGCGATACCCGTGATGAGGTTTGTCGCGCCGGGACCGGACGTTGCCATACAGACACCAGGGTCCCCAGTGACGATGCCGTACGCATCGGCGGCGTGGACAGCACCCTGTTCGTGTGCCATCGTGATATGCGTCATCTGTTCGTGTTCGTAAAGGGCATCGTAAACGGGCATGATTGCTCCGCCCTGCACGCCGAACAGATACTCGACGCCGGCGTTTTCGAGCGCGTCAACGACTGCCTCAGCGCCAGTCTGCGTTGGCTGGTCCGCTGTTTCCGCGGCGTCAACGTCTGTCGATTGGTTCGACGAGTTAGCCTCGTCGTCCTGTTCTTCCCTCGAAATGGATGCTCGTTCGCTCATGAACGGTCCTCCGTGTTCGGTGTCGCTTGCATAGTCGTGGTCTGTGTTGTCATGGTCGGTGCGGTTCGTTGCAATGTCGCCGATGCTGTGGTTCGTGTGTTCATTCGATATCCTTGTGCGGCTGTGTCACGAGAATCGACAGCCGAGACAGCGACTGAGCTGGTCGGTTTGACACTTGTAGCACGAGGAGAGAATGGTGATGGGGCTATACAGCCCCTACAATAATCGCACCGCTGACGAGGGTTCGAACCTGTGTGCCAGCGGTCAATCGCATCAGTATGAGAGTGACTCCCCGCGGAAATATAAACGTTCCTTCTCATGGCGGGGCATGTCACTGTGTCCGATTGCGCTTTCGGCACTGTTAGACGGCGCTGGCGTCGGTCTCCCGTTCGCATGTCTGTGGGCGGGCGTGATGACGCCTGCCCGAAGGTTCCGGTCATCGGCCTACGTCCGGACCTCCTCTTTGGCGTGTTCAACGCCAACCTCGCGGGCGAACTTTTCGAGCTCGGAGACGGTGACGCGCTGGGCCTGTGCGCCGAAATCTTTCACCCGGCGGGTTACCTCTCTGACCTCCTCGTCGGTCGGGTCGAAGCCGACCTCTTTCAGTCGCTGTTTGACCGAGTGTGTCCCGGTGTGTTTCCCGAGAACGAGTTCGCGCTGTGCGCCAACCATCTCGGGGGTCATGACACCCGGTTCGAACGTATCCGCATTCTCGATGACACCCGCGGCGTGAATGCCGCTCTCGTGGGAGAACGCGTTCGCACCGACAACCGGTTTGTTTCCGGGAACGGGTACGTCGGATTTCTCTTCGACGAGCCGTGATAGCTCGGTGATTTTGGTCGTGTCGATGCCAGTGGAGACGTTATACAGCGACTCCAGTGCCATCACAACCTCCTCGTAGGCGGCGTTGCCGGCCCGTTCGCCGATGCCGTTGACCGACACCTGTGCCTGACTGGCACCGGCTTCGTAGCCGGCCAGTGCGTTCGCCGCAGCCAGCCCAAAGTCATCATGAGTGTGTACGTCAACGCGCGCATCACCAGCGTCGGCGACCTCGACAACCTTTGCAACCATCTTTTGGAAGCGGGTTGGGGTGGCAACACCCGTCGTATCCGGAATGTTAATCCAGTCCGCACCGGCGTCGACAGTTTCCTCGATAATCTCCAGCAAGAACGCCTCGTCCGTTCTGGTGGCGTCCATCGGGGAGAACATACACTCGACACCGGCCTCTTTTACACGCTCGACGGAGGCGACAGCACGCTCTAACGCGTCTTCGCGCGTCGCGTGCATCGAATCCTCTAGCTGGACGTCACTGGTCGAGACGAAAACGTGAACCAGATCGACGCCGCTGTCGAGTGCGGCCTCTACATCTATATCGACAACCCGTGCCAGTCCGCAGACGGTCGTTGAACTCGATGCAACGATGTCGCGGACGGCCTCGAACTCCGCATCGCTGTTGACGGGGAAGCCTGCCTCGATGACGTGCGTGCCCATCTCGTCGAGCAGCGCGGCTATCTCGCGTTTATCTTCGTACGAGAACGATGTCCGAGGCGTCTGCTCTCCGTCGCGGAGTGTGGTGTCGAAAATCCGTGCGTCGTCTATCTCAGAAGTACTGTCCAGTGTACCCTGGAAGAACTCGATCCGCCGGGGCTCCCGACGTATCCTCGTTGTTGGACATAAGCATTCGAATCAAGGACGCTCCACACATATATATCTGTCCACAACCGTCCATATTGCCAGCACGAGAGCCGGTCGTTTATGAACAATTGGGCAGAATTAGCTCCGTGGAAATAACTCTCAAGCATCAAACGTAATGAGAAATATTAAAGCTCGTCATTCCATACGGGCAGCCAATGACAGGATTCGTCTCCACGACGCCGGGATTGTATCCGTTGCCTGACTGGGCCAAAGACGAGCTCAAGTCGCTCAAAGGCAACCAGAAGACGGACCTCATCAGCGGCGATGAAGGTCCCGAGGTAGCAGACGCATACGAAACCGTGCGTGAGGAGTATATCACGACACAGCAAGAAGCAGGCCTCGACCGAATCGTCGAAGGACAGGGCCGCTGGGATGATATGCTTGCCCACCCGCTTGCCGTCCACGATAACGTGGATACCCGCGGTATCGTCCGCTATTACGACAACAACAACTTCTATCGAGAGTCCGTCGTCACGGGCGAGTTAACGCCAAGCGGTGACGTTGCTGCGGAACTCGATGCCGCCCGTAACCTTATTGGCGACGACGAAGCGCTGCAGGCCGTCCTCCCCGGTCCCTACTCGCTTGCTGACCTTGCAACCGACGAGTATTACGGGGATGACGAGGAGTTCCTCACCGCGATTGCCGAGTTCCTCGCAAGCGAAGCCGAGGAAGCAGGAGAAGTCGAAACGACGTTCCTGCTTGAACCATCGCTTGTCGAGAACCCACCGGAAGACGGTGAAGACGAGCGCGCAGGCAACGCAATCGATACCGTTGCGCAGGCCGCAGGCGGCGATGTTGTTGTCTTCCCCTACTGGGGAGCACTGGAGGAGAAAGTCTACGCACACGTGATGGACGCCGCAATCGATGGCCTCGGCTTCGACCTCGTCTCCGACTCCGATGCGAACGTCTACAACGCACAGGAGTACGGCACGCCCGACCAGGTCGCGCTGGGCGTTGTCGACGGACAGAACACCCTCGTTGAATCACCGGAGGTCATTCAGGAACGCGTCGAGTGGTTCGACGAACAGACCCCACAGAACGACTACGAGACAATTTATGCCACGACAAACACGGAAACGTTCTATCTGCCGGTTAACCGATTCGAAGAAAAGCTGGAAGCCCTTGCCGCTGCCGCGGAGCTGGAGGTGACAGCATGACGCGTGAGCAATTCCGCCCCCCAGAGCACGACAACGAGCATTTCCTGCTGACCACCGTCGTCGGCTCCTATCCAAAGCCAAAATGGCTCCACCGTGCCCGTGACCTCTTCGAAGATGACGATTCAAGCTTCGACGCGGAAAACTTCGAGGAAGCCAAAGATGACGCCTCCCGACTTATCACCCACGAACACGAACGCTGTGGGCTGGATGTCGTCGTCGACGGCGAGATGCGACGCAACGAGATGGTCGAATACTTCGCCCATCGTATCGACGGCTACGAATTTAACGGCCCAGTGAAGGTGTGGGGACACAACTATTTCGACAAACCAAGCGTCACCGAAGATGTCTCCTACGCTGAGGAGTGGCTTATCTCTGAGTACGAGTACAATTCGTCAGTGGCAACCCGCCCAGTGAAAGTGCCGATTACCGGCCCATATACGCTTGCCAGCTGGTCGTTCAACGAAGTCTACGAGGACGACGCCGAACTCGCATACAAACTGGCTGACCTCGTCAACGAGGAGATTGCCGGACTGGTCGAAGCCGGCGCTCGCTATATCCAGATTGACGAGCCAGCGCTCGCGACGACGCCGGATGACCACGCCATCGTCGGCGAATGTCTCGAACGAATCGTCGCTGACGTGCCAGATGATGTTCGTCTCGCGCTGCACGTCTGTTACGGCGATTACTCGCGAATTTATCCGGAGATGCTTGAGTACCCGGTCGAGGAGTACGATGTCGAACTCTGTAACGGCGGCTACGAACAGCTTGATGTCTTCAAGGAGCCGGCGTTCACGAAAGACCTCGCGATGGGTGTCGTCGACGTTCACATCGCCGAAGTTGAACCGGTCGAGGAAATTAAAGAAAACATCAAGAAAGCCCTCGAAATCGTCCCACCGGAACGACTCACCGTCAGCCCGGACTGCGGGCTGAAACTCCTGCCGCGTGATGTTGCCTACGGTAAAATGGAGAATATGGTTACAGCCGCACGCGAAATCGAAGAAGAGCTAGACGCCGGGGAACTTGATATCGAGGCCCCGACGCCGAACGCGGACTGATCGGAATTATCGTACGTCATCAGAGGATGGTGGCGAGAATCCTGAACGGGTACGATAATCCCTCTGAATACTGTCAGCCAACGGCTCTGTAACTGGTTGTTTGTCAGCGCTCACTCCTCCAGAAACGGGCATCCCCAGGGTGGCTCTCGCCGTCCTGGTGCTAAACCCGAACAACTTGTTGTACTGTAATTGACTGTATCGTCTTGATACACCTCGATTTCGACAGCCACACAGTCATCTTCAACGTTCTCCGCAACTTCGAACGAGTTCAACTCTCCACCGCTCACGCTTGCCTCGATAACATACTCTCCATCATCGTCGTCCCAGGTACATTCGACCGGCTTTCGTTCCGCGGTACTCACTGTCGGGTCGTCCGTTTCCGGTAGCTCTATCGTGGACTCTCGTAGCGTTGTGCCGCCTTTTATGACTCGTATCTCGACTTCCTTGGATTCGTTATCGTAGTTGACAACACTGAGC
>LKNH01000103.1 GCA_001564135.1 Halobacteriaceae archaeon Tc-Br11_E2g27
GGCGTGGGTGCCCAGATAGATGCAGGTCGTCACATCGCCCATCCCGACGAACTCGCTGAGATGGTCTTCCTCCTCGGTCAGGGTCTTGCCCTGTGGGCGGGTAAACGCGACGTGGTTGGCAACTTCGTTTAGCGTGAGTTGCGTCTCAAGCGTTGCACTGGCCGCAAATGCGGCGGTGACACCCGGAACAAAATAGCTTGGAATGTCCCGCTGTGCGAGCAGGTCCATCTGTTCGAGTGCCGCGCCGTAGATGGCTGGGTCGCCGCTGTGGAGGCGGGCAACCGTTCGACCCTCCTCGTAGGCATCGGCCATCAATGGAATCAACTCCTCTAAATCCTTCCCGATGGAGGTGACTGTCTCGGCATCAGCACAGTACTGGTCCAGCAGTTCACTGTTGACGAGCGAGCCAGCGTGGACGACGAGGTCCGCCTCCTCGATGAGTTCCTTCCCGGTGACGGTGAGCAATCCGGGGTCACCCGGACCGGCTCCGATAAACGGGATACCCTTACGAACGTCACCGGCGGTGTATTGCTGTCGGTGCTGTTCACTATCCTGCGTCTCCGAATCCTCCGCAGTCATGCCAGTTCCTCCTCGCTTTCAGTCTCAAACTGTGCGGTAGCAACCTCTCGCTCGATACCCTCACGTTCGGCATACGCGAGCGTGTAGTAGTCGCGTTCATCTACTTCGGATGGGTCGTCGGTGATGATTGTCTCACCCTGTTCCATGAACAGGCGTCGCCCGAACTGGACCGTGTATCCTGCCTCGGTCAGTTTTCGATGGGTCGTCTCAGCGTCGGTCACCTTGAACAGAACCATACGGTCAGGACCGGTCGGTGCGGCCCCGTTTGCCGCCTCGCGGAGTGCTAGCCCGGTTCCGGATTCGATTTCGACATCCAGTGCGGTGGTAAAGGCCGTCATTGCACTGACGCCCGGAATCACCGTGAGCTCAATCTCGGGATGGAAGGCAGCGAGGGTACGTTTCAGGTGGCCAAAGGTCGAGTAGACGTTCGGGTCACCGAGCGTGACAAAAGCAACGTCGGTGTCGTCGGCGACCGACGCAATCTCGGCTGCGGCTTCTTTCCAGGCGCTTCGCAGGGTTTCCGGGTCACGAGTCATCGGAAAATCGAGGTCCCCAATCTTCTCCTCGGGGACGTGTTCGAGTGCAACCGACCGCGAAAGTCGCCCCGGCGAGTAGACAACCTCGACCGATTCGAGAATCCGTTTGCCCTTGACCGTGACCAGTTCGGCATCACCGGGTCCAAGCCCGATACCGTAAACCGTCATGCAAGCCCCTCCGCGTCCTTCTGTCCGACGATGATGTAGACCGGATTATTCGCGTTGAAACTCGTTGCACCGACGAGCTCGTAGCCGTGATTTATCTGCACCTGCACGACCTCATCGAGCAAGTCCCGCTCGCGGAACGCCTCGACTGCGCGCCCGGCCACTTCGAGTCGGGCGACGTTCATCACGACCCTGTCGACACCAGTCTCGACCGCGTGGTCGAGCACTGCTTCGAAGTTCCGGCTGCCACCGAGAAACATCGCATCCGCATCATCGGGAAGGCCCTCCGGTGCTTCCGTTGCCCGCAGAGTTATGTCGGTATCGACGTCGTTCGCAGCGAGGTTCCGCTCGGTCGTTTCCAGCCGTTCGGGCTTTCGTTCAATCGCTGTTACCTGGCTGACCCGCTTTGCCGCGGCAATCGTCACCGAACCGGTACAGGAACCGACATCCACGAAGTGGTCTGTCGGCCCGAGACGGAGTTTATCGAGCGTGATTGCTCGCACCTCCGATTTTGTTGGCCCAGCTTTGGCATCATGTGGCAGCGTTACCTGAGACATTGTTCATACTGTCTCACTAGTTCCTTAAAACAATTTTGTTTGGACTAATTAAAGTATAGTTTACAGCGACTGCTGACACTCCGCAAGTTCTTCACGGACAGCCGAGACGTTTCCAATTATCGTCGTTGCTGGTGCCGAGATATCCTCGCTCTGGACCGTCTGCACGATGGAATCGAGCGTTCCCGTCACAACCCGCTGACCGTCCCATGTCGCTTTCTGTACCACCGCCACCGGGATATCACCAGCAGCGCCGTGCTCACGGAGTGCGCTCACGTTCTGGTCAAGCGTTCGCACGCCCATGAGAATGACCAGCGTTCCGCCAGCTTTCACCATCGACGAGAGCCCCGTCCAGTCGAGTGCACTCTCTTCTTTGTCGGGGGTTTCGTGGCCAGTGATGACGGTAAAATTCGAGGAGACGTCTCGGTGTGTCAGTGGGACCCCAGCGACGCTCGGCGCGGCAAGGACGCTTGAAACACCCGGAACAATCTGGAAGGGCAGGTCATGTGCTGCGAGATGTTGGGCCTCTTCACCGCCGCGCCCGAAGACAAAGGGGTCGCCGCCTTTCAGCCGGACAACCGCATCACCCGCAGTAGCATGTTCGACAAGCAACTCATTAATCTCGGATTGCGGTGTCTTATACTCGACGCGCTTTCCAACGTCATGCACAACCGCCCCGGAAGGAAGGCTATCGACCATTGAGTTGCGAATCAACGCATCATGTAAGATAACATCGGCTGTCTCGATAAGTGTGCGAGCCCGGACGGTTAACAAACTCGGGTCACCGGGGCCTGCGCCGACGAGATACACCGTTCCACCTGTTGCGCGATGCTGCGTTGGAAGCGAGATATGTGCCGATTCGGCGGAGTCTCCGTCAGTTCGGTCCACCGAATTGGCTTCTGAGGTGGTGGCATCATCCATGTCTTAGTAAACAAAATTGTGTTAACTTAAATCTATTTGTGTTTCGTGAGACGTTACTGAATCGCTGTTGGTAGTGTTGTGTCATCTGCTTCCGGTCCGAACGCCGCCGTGAGTATCTCTGCCACTTCTGTGGGTTTGACATCCGAGTACCAGACATCGTGTGGCTGGATGGTGAGTGCAGTGCCACCCTCGCTACACAGCCCAAGGCAGTCGGTTTCGGTGACGCCAATTGGACTCCAAAACGCGTTCCGGTCTCGAAGCCACCCTTTGACTGCTTCGAGCGTCTCATCGCCGTAGGCAGCAGCACACGAGCTATGTTCCTCTCGCGTTTGCGTACAGACGAAGACGTGCGCCTCCAACCGCCTTCGCTGTTGTGCAGTCCGGTCCTGCATGCTAATCTGCTGTGATATCAGCGTCTTTCATTCGTGCCGCCGAGGTTGCTTGCTCGTTCCGTCGTGAGAGGGCGATAAATCCGGTCGCAATCAGCCCCCAGAGAGCCGCCTGTGAGAACACGGCAAGCGCTTGATAGACCGTGACCAGCTCCGCTGCGAGGTCAGGATGGGTCGTGACTGTGGGGGAAAGGAAAAAGAGTGCAAGCGCGACCGATACCCCTACTGCTGATGCAGCCAAAAAGCCACCAAACTGGTTTGATTTTTTAACTTTCTGATAGACAATCACCATAGCAGAGACGGTGAGCAACCCGACGATAACTAATCCAACGTACAGACCGAGTCTGACGTCGATGCCATACGCCTGTTCTGCACCAGGGACAGCAGGCGGTAAGACAAGCCATGGAAGGGCGGAGAGACTCAAAAATCCGCCTGCAGCCACAACATAGGGTTTGACTGTCTCAGAACCCGGAATTGCTGGCTCGAACACATAGAGGGCAATCGCGAATATGCCGCCGATGAACATTTCCCATAGAATCCCACTTCCAACGCTAACGATGGCGTTTGTCGTCTCCGAGACAGCATGCTCGTGTCCATGTCCGTGGTCGTGGCTATGTCCATGGTCATGACCTGCATCGTGAGCATACTCGGTCAGCGGATTCCCGACAGTTACCATGTATATTCCGTACGCGATACCCGCAAGCAGTCCTGCTGTGACACCGCGCTGTAGATAGCTGTAAATCATTGTCTCAGTGGCACGTAATTCCCGCCGCGTGTCTGAAGTTGTGCATGGAGTCGTGAACCAGTGGTTCCTGAATAAAGACGAGAGCAAAGAGTATTCCTGCGCCAAAAAGGAGGGTCGACGCCAGCTGTAGCGGTGTGAGCGTATCCTGTGCCATCTGTATTCTACCTGTCACGGTTTCGTGTTCCTGCATGAAATTCAAATTTACATACTGAAAGTTAGGTTGTAAAACTTCCGGTTGTCGCATTTGCTGTGTGTGGACTCTTTTTCCGGTGTTGCAGAGGATGACGGTGAACTTTTTGTCCCACTCGCCGGAATGGATGGCATGGACCAGCGGATTATCGACCATGCCGAGACGCTTGTTGACTGGAGCGCGCAGATTGAATCGGGTGATAACGTCGTCGTACACGTTGACGAGGGTGCACACGACCTGGCAGTTGCTGTCGCCGAACAGCTAGGAGAACGCGGTGCGAACGTCGTCACCCGTTATAGCTCTCCAGAGGTTGACGGGGCCTACCTCCGCGCCAGCGATGGCGCCTTTGCGGATAACCCCTCTTTCGAGTATGACCTCTATGTACAGGCGGATAGCGTGCTGTCACTGCGTGGCACGCGAAATACGGCCGAACAGGCGGATATTCCTGATGAGATAACGGATGCCTACCAGCAGTCACGGATGGAGATTCGCGAGGCCCGCTACGACACGGACTGGGTCTCGACGGTCCACCCAACCCGCGCACTTGCCCAGCAGGCCGGGATGAGTTACGGTGCCTACTGTGATTTCGTCTACGATGCCATCCTCCGGGACTGGGAAGCACTCGCGGAGGAGATGGCACAGCTAAAAGACCTGCTCGATGCGGGTAGCGAGGTCCGACTTGTCAAGGAGACAGACCGGACTGACCTCACGATGTCAATCGAGGGGCGCACGGCGGTCAACAGCGCCGCGAGCGTCGCCTACGATTCGCACAACCTGCCAAGCGGTGAGGTGTTCACTGCACCTGCGGACACCGCTGGCACGGTTACCTTCGACGTGCCGATGACGATTCGCGGCACCACGTTCCGCGATGTCACCCTTACTTTCAAAGACGGCGTCGTCGTCGACTGGGAGGCAGCCGAAGGCGAAGAGACGCTGACGTCTATCATCGAGACTGATGGTGGTTCACGCCAACTCGGCGAACTTGGCATCGGGATGAACCGTGGCATCGACCGCATTACCGACCAGATTCTATTCGACGAAAAGATGGGCGGAACGGTGCATCTGGCGCTTGGACGTGCCTACGATGCCTGTCTTCCGGAGGGTGAAACCGGCAACGAGAGCGCCGTGCACGTCGATATGATAACGGACATGCGAATGGACGGAACCAGATTAGAGATTGACGGCGAGGTCGTTCAACGTGACGGCATCTTCCGGTGGGAAGAGGAGTTTGACGGCTCATAGATATACGACTGACCGACGCTGCTGTCGTAGATAAGTGTCCCCCGCGGCAGTCGGAGACACCGCCAGGCCAGATACCAGTCCCCTGCCGCACCGCTCGTGTTTAACAACAGAACGAATAGTGCAGTCAATGCGACGAGAGGGGTTGCAGCCAGCAGCGGGAGACAGACGAGCGTGATGACGATTGCTGGTGCAAGGGCAATCACAACTAATTCCTCACAGCGCTGGAACTGGTCGAGAGCGACGGTATAGATGCCACCGACACCTGGTGCAACGCCGTAGGTCACGTCATAGCCGTAGAGCCGGAACGCAATGGCATGGAGAAACTCGTGTGTAACGGCAGTCACGAACAGCGCAATCCCAAAGGGGACGACAAGAGTAATCAGCGCTCCAGGAATCGGTCCAACGCCTGCAAGCACTGGTTCGATAAACAGCCAGTGCAGTATCTCATCCTGTACGATAACGAATAGCCCGCCAAAAATCAGTGCGGCCAGCAATGCAAGCGGAACGGGAAGCACGAACAAGGTCCCAGTTGGATACTGGAACTGCTCTGGAGCGTCATAGCCCGCAGGCTGCGGCGGGTGCACTCGTTTCGACGGAGATGGGCGTTCGTTCACAGTATCCAACACTCCAACACCAGCTGTTACGACTGCGTTCAGTCGCAGCGACGGTTTGCTCAGGCCCGCGCCTGAATAACCTCAACCTCTTCGGCATCGGCTGTTTCGACGTCAAGGTGCATGGGGACGTACTCCCGGCGCTCGTAGGTTTCGCGCTCGTCGGAGGTGCCGACGGTACACCAGAGCTGTGGCCGGTCCGGTCCGTGCCAGTCGCCCTGGCGGTTGATGCCGAAACAGACGAGTTCCTCGCCATCGTGTGAGATGACTGCCCCCTTCCGGATACCGGGGTCACCATGGATGATGAGTTTATGCATACATCACCCTTCGATTGAGGCATTCTTAATGACTTCGGAGCCGATTATGTCACAACGCTTAATTTCGGCCGCTGAGAACGGACGGGCAATGGAGTACTTAGTCGACGGTATTTTACACCTTTCTCCGTTGGCTGTCGAGTTTGCGGGTATCGAGCTTTCAGAATCACTGATTGCCTGGCTCGGAATGGCGCTCATTCTGGTGTTACTCGCGCTTTCTGCGTTTTTCTCTTCATCCGAGATTGCCATGTTTGCGTTCCCGAATCACCGACTCGAAACTGTCGTCGAGGAAGGTAAACCTGGTTCGAAAACCCTCAAAAAGCTCAAAAGCGACCCACATCGCCTGCTCGTGACGATTCTCGTCGGGAACAACCTCATCAATATCGCGATGTCCTCGATAGCGACCGGGCTCCTTGCGTTCTTGCTCGGCAATCAGAGTCAGGCGGTCTTCGTTGCCACGTTCGGAATTACTGCGCTCGTGTTGCTCTTTGGCGAGAGCGCACCCAAATCCTATGCCGTCGATAACACGGAATCATGGGCACTCCGCATTTCCCGACCGCTCAAACTCGCCGAAATCGTCCTCTGGCCGCTGGTCGTTCTGTTCGATTATCTCACACGCGTCGTGAACAAGGTGACTGGCGGGCAATCGCGCATCGAAGATACGTACGTCACGCGCGATGAAATCCGCGATATCATCGAATCGGGAGAGCGTGAGGGTGTCCTCGAAGAAGAGGAGCGCGAGATGCTCCAGCGGACGCTGCGATTCAACCGAACGATTGCCAAGGAGGTAATGACACCACGTCTTGATATGACCGGCATCGAGAAAGACGCCTCTCTCGATGAGGCAATCGAGACCTGTATTCAGAGTGGCCACGACCGCCTTCCGGTATATGAAGGCTCCCTCGACAGCGTTATCGGCATCGTCGAGATTACCGACCTCGTCCGTGACCGCCATTACAGCGAAAACGACGACGAACAACCGCTCTCGTCGCTCATCGAACCGACGCTACACGTACCGGAGTCGAAAAACGTCGACGAACTGCTGGCGGAGATGCGCGAGGAACGACTCAACATGGTCATTGTCATCGACGAGTTTGGAACGACAGAAGGGCTGGTGACCGTCGAGGACCTCGTTGAGGAGATTGTCGGAGAAATTCTCGAAGGTGGGGAAAAAGAGCCAATCACGTTCCTGAACGACGATACCGCGGTCGTCCGGGGTGAGGTAAATATCGACGATGTCAACGACAAGTTGGGAATTGAACTTCCGGAAGGCGAGGAGTTCGAAACCATCGCCGGATTCATCTTCAACCGTGCCGGCAGGCTGGTCAATCAGGGCGAATCAATCGAGTACGACGGCCTCGATATCAGGGCGGAAAACGTTGACAACACGCGTATCATCGAGGTTCGAATTACAGGGCTCGAAGCATACGAGCCACAACCGGATGACGAAGAGTCGTGAGACCAGCATACCGCTGTGGAGTCTGCTACTCACCAAACTCGTCGATGCGCTCGCGAACGGCCGTCGTCCACGTATCGAGCGCCTCGTGCATCCGCTCGCGTGCTTCATCGAGGGGAGTCGCGGAGTACTGATAGATATGTCCACCACCATCGAGGAGTCGCCGTTCACGGGTTGCGAGACCTTTCTCCCGGAGCGTCGATAACGACCGGTTGACGTTACTGCGGTCGCGCTCAAGTTCGGCAGCCAACTCTTCGACCGTGCTACCCGGGTTTTCGACGAGCACTTCGTAGGTCCGTGCCTCATGGGTCTGAATCCCGAAGATACACGAGAGCACCTCTGATAGCTCTGGTTCCCCGTCAAGCATCAACTCAACAAAATGTTCGGCTTGCGGGTCAACTCGGCTCATACTCACGGTTATCGGTGATAGTGAATAAATCCATGCGTTCGGAACCGGCCTGTGGCACTCAACTCACTCCAACTGTTGTTCGAACGATTGTGGACCATCGGCAGCGAGGACGGAGTCGACGTAGTGTGCCTGCAGCGAGTCGTGATTGTCCAACTCGAGTTCAGCCATCCACTCGTCGCGGAGGATGTTACCGCGGTGAAGCACCGTTACCCGGTCGAGTGACTGCTCGAATGCCGAGACATGGTGTGTCGAGACGAGTACGGTGTTCCCTTCCTCGACGTACCACTCCAGAAACCCGAGTAGACGCTCTTTGGAGACATCATCGAGCGCGCCGAGCGGTTCATCCAGTAACAGCATATCTGGCTGTTTTATGAGGGCGAGCGCAAGGTCGAGTTTTCTGGCGTAGCCTCCCGAGAGGTCGCCCGCTTCCCGGTCAAGGGCGGGATTCAGCCGCAGTTCGTCGACGACCGTCTGGTTCCA
>LKNH01000104.1 GCA_001564135.1 Halobacteriaceae archaeon Tc-Br11_E2g27
AATAACACCAATCCAGGAACCATCCGCCTGCCACTCTTCGCTTTCGAGCGTTCCAAACTGTCTTACCTTTGCCTGCCCGCTCCCGGCATACTCCGGTGGGAGTTGAACAGCAATCGTCACCGTATCAAATCTGATTGGAATTACCGGACGCAACGCATCGAGCGCGTCGTCAATCTGGCTTTCGACGGGTTCCATCGGGTCGATTCTGAAATCAGTTTCTTCGAGCGCAGATTCGATTCGGTCTGGCGGATGGGGCGCGTCATCCATCTGCGGATTCACCGCATTCCGGGCAATCTCGCTGACAAGCTGGTTGTGCTTCTGTTCTTGCATCTCCCGGCGTTGTTCAGCGGTGATTTGTATCTCACCACGTTTGATGACCTCGGGAATGATTTCGAGCGGGTCGGTCGTCTCAAACACCTCCTCGAGTGCGTTCTCCGGCGGGCGGTCACCGGAACTGGCATCCTCGAAGACATCCTCAGCGGCGATAACCTCCTCCAGATCGTCGTCAAACTCCCCACGTTTGATGGCTAACGCGGCATCCGGGTCGACCAGGACCTCGAAGCGCTCGCCGTGAGATTCGAGTCGGGCAGTGACTGCTTCGTCGAGTGATATCATTACCCGTGTCTACTGGCGGACGCATTAAAGGTGTTATCAACAGCGGAATACAGTTCGCGTGGAAGATGCACCGCTATAGAAGGTGGAAACTGCAAAAGACGGAAAGCGAGATTACTCGTCGTCTTCGTCGTCTTCGTCGTCCGCATCCGCCGCTTCGTCTTCTTCCTCCTCGTCACCGAGCAGATCGAACTGTTCGAGGTAGGCTTCCGTCTCCTCGTCTGAAAGCTCGTGGAACCGTTCGGTTTCCGTGCTAATGGTGGCAACCCCTAGGCCATCCGCAGAGAGGCCGTCATCGTTGACGGAAGCGAGCGCGGACAGTGCCAGCCCGACACCTTCATCGAGAGTCATATCGTCGTCATACTCCTCTTCGAGATACTCGCGGATGTCAGCGCGGTCGGAGCCGACAGCGAGCGCTTTCCACTCATAAGGCGTCCCAGATGGGTCCGTCTCGTAGAGTCGTGGTTCGCCGTTTGCGATACCAGCAATGATGAGTGCAACACCAAATGGTCGCGCACCACCAACCTGAGTGTACTGCTGGATGTAATCGGTGACCTCTTTGGTCAGCGTCTCGACCGGAATCGGCTCGCCGTAGCGCAGTTCGTTGAGCTGTGCCTGCCGGCGGGCGAAATCGATAAGCTGTCGAGCGTCGGCGACGTGACCGGCGCTGGCGATACCAATGTGGTCGTCAGCTTTGTGGATTTTTTCGACGCTGTCTCGCTCCATCAGCGGCGAGCGGATGCGTTTGTCAACCGCAATGACGACTCCCTCGGGCGTTCGAACACCGATACTTGCCGTTCCGCGTTTGACCGCTTCACGGGCGTACTCGACCTGATAGAGGCGACCGTCCGGGGAGAAGATTGTAATCCCTCGGTCGTATGCCTGCTGTTGATTTTGTCCCTGCATAGTTACTCGAAATCGAGCGTCGTCGCGCCAACGAACGCGTCACCGACACAGATATCCGCCCTGTCGTCGAGACAGTGTGCAGTTCGGTCGGCGTTCTCGAACACGACGTCTCTCTCTTCCCGTTGTTGCAATCCGCGACCCATATACTTTTCCTCACACGCCCGGATGGTACCGCTTATCCCCCGCACACGAACGCCGACGGGTTCGGCGTCAATTGTGTTCAGGCAAGCAAGCGCTGCGCGGGCACTCGAAACGTGCCCACGGTAGACTCGAACCACTGCTTCGGCTCCCGCGTCGTCGCCTCGGAACCGGACTACTGACAAATCAAGCCGCGCGCTGCCAGCGTCACCAAGCAGATTCTGCGCGCTATAATAGAGTTCGCGCTGAAAGGTATCTCTATCAGGTGCGTAATCAGGCCACGTCGTCAGCTCGACAGCAAGATAGCGCCAGCGCGGCTGAAGGTGTTTTGGGAGGTGTCTCATACGTGTTCTCTTGGTGATTGACCCTATATACAACGGGTTCTGGTAGTTCTTATGTTGGCAGGTATTTGTATCGTCGGTCTCGGCCGGATAGCTTAATATACCGGGACTAACAGAGTAAGGTAATCGATGGCACAGAGACAGCAGTACGGACTACTGATTGCGCTTGGTGGGGTGTTGCTCGCCGCCGTGCAGTTGATACAGGGGATACAACAGCTTGCGGGCTTTACCGGAACGACTCGGATTATCGTCTTTCTCTTCGAGACGGGTCCCTTCCTCGTTATTAGTCTTTCATTGATACTAATTGGCTACTGGGTAACCCAACAAGCTGAGTACGAGACTGACCTATCGCGGGTGGTTGTGTGGGGCGTGGGAAGCTTTCTGTTGTTCGCCTCGGTTGGTGCCCTGTTACTATTTAGCCTCGAAGTGACAGTCAGCGGTGAGATACTCGAACAGACACCATACGTCGTGGTTAACTTGATAACGGTCGGTGCAGTCGTCGGTGTCTTGCTCGGCCTGTATGATGCCCAAAGCAGGGAACAGAAGCGCGAACTCAGACAGGAGCGTGACCGGGTTGAACAGTTCGCAAATAAGGCCGCAGATATCAACAATTACGGACGAGAGTTAAATCGGAGTGAAACGGTCGAAGAGGTAAGCGCCCTCTGTATCCAGTCGCTCCAGACGTTTCTCGGATTGACGGAAATGGCGTTTGTACTCACTGACGAGAACGAGCAAATTGTCGTTGACGATACCACCTTCGGCATCGATGACCAGGAGATACACCAACTCGCGGAAACTGCAAGGAAACAGGAATCCGGAACGGTCGTTGTCAGACCAAACGACGATAGCGGGCCAAACGCCGAACCGATGGAGCTGCCGGCAGAAGCAACGAGCGTCGTGTTAATCCGTCTCGCCGAGACGCCGAACGGAACAGCGGTCCTCATCGCAATAACAGAGACGAAACTGAAACTGAACGAAGAGGATAAACAACTCCTTGAGTTCCTGATTTCCCACGCCGGAACTGCCCTCGAAGGAATCCGAACGGAAAACGAGCCACTGCCCAGCAAATCGGCATAGGTATGCGTTAAATACGCCCTGTGTCGATAATTCTCTTGTAGGAAATGGCTATACTTCCCCCATGAACAACCCTGCCGAATATCATTATCGATAACGACAGACAGCGATTCATATAAAAGTACCCACCACCTTGTTACGTGTGCAGGGGTACCAATGCCCTGGATGGGGCATCGGGGGCAGGTGGTGGCATCTCAACGCACGGCGTTGTTGGCTTGTTTTCGAAATCGATACTGGGCAGCGCAAGCTTTCAGTGCTTGAAACGAGAAGACGACTCCAGCAAGCGACCGCTTACAAGCGGTCCAGAACAAGCGCGTCACACAGTGCATCCACACCAGCAGCGTCACGAATGCGACGTTGTTTTTCGGCTCCACTTTCTGCCTCATAGACCGACCAGAGCGCATCCGTATCAAGTCTCGCGGACTCTCGTTCTAAGAACTCGGTCAGGCTGATTGTCCCCTTCAGTTTCTGGTCAAGAAACGCCGTCTCTCGTCCGTGGCGAATCGCCCGCCACTTCTGTTCGTCAAGCAATTCACGGCGGTGTTCATGGCCCGATTCTCCATCCTCATAACGTTCACACAGGTCCATCACGAGCGCGTGAACGTACTCAACAAAAGCTAGCACATGTTCAGGATTCGTCTGTGCATCCGGCGTCCGAACTTCGACTGACCCATGGGCTGTGTGCGGTCGAACGTCGTACCAGAGTTCGCCACGGTCACGAATTGACTCGGTTTCGAGCATCGTCTCTTCGAAGGCATCAAATTCGGCAAACGACTCGAAAGCCGTCGGCATACCCGTATTCGGTAATCCCTCAAAAATCTTCGCACGAGCGGACTGAAGCCCCGTATCGTACCCATTCCAGTACGGTGAGTTCGCAGATAGCGCGAGCAGGAATGGCAGATACCACCGAAGTTCGTTGGCGACCCAGACTGCCTTATCTGCATCGTCAACACCAACGTGGATATGCAACCCAGCAGTGACGTTCCGATGCTGTGGATACTGAATCCGGTCAAGCTGTGACCGATACCGTGGCTTTTCGGCGTGTTCGAGTTCCCGCCAGCGTGCAGTGGGATGGAGTCCCGCCGCAGCAATCTGGTAGCCGTGGTTCTCTGCATGCGAAATCAGGGCGTTTCGCATCTCCAGTAAAGCATCCCGTGCATCTGCGGGGTCAGTAATCAGCGGCGTCTGTGCCTCGATGACGAATTTGAACAGTTCGTGGTCAAGGCGTTCCTGCAGCGGTTCCGGCGGCTCGTTCTCGTAGACGAGCTCATCGGTCCCAGCTGTCGGACGGCCGTCGCTATCGACGATAAAATACTCCTCTTCGATTCCAAGCGTTCCAAGCCGGCTGAAGTTTGACGCGTCGCCGCGGTCCATCTGCAACCTCGTTGTTGCGGCGGCCGCTAAAGTATTCCCTTTCGAACGAGCACCAGCGTGAAAAATGTGAACAAACGACAGCCGAATTAGGCGAGCGATTCGATGTTCTCGACGATTGCGTCTGCGTACTCGGAGGTAGCGAGTTTGTCGCCGCCCTCAATCTGTCGGTGGAGGTCGTAGGTCACCTGCTTGGAGGAAATTGTCTCTTCGACCGCATCACGGACGAGGTTCGCCGCATCGTTCCAGCCCATATATTCGAACATCAACACGCCGGAGAGAATCATTGCGGTCGGGTTGACCTTGTCCTGACCGGCATATTTCGGCGCGGAACCGTGGACCGGTTCGGCCAGACACAGCGAGTTCCCGAAGTTTGCACCAGGTGCAATACCCAGACCGCCAATCTGTGCCCCACAGGCATCGGAGAGGTAATCGCCGTTGAGATTCATTGTGGCGATAACGTCGTAGTTATCCGTTCGGGTGAGAACCTGCTGGAGCATGTTGTCGGCGATACGGTCGTTGACGACAACAGCGTCGTCCGGCTGTTCGCCGTCGCGCTCTTCCCAGAGGGTATCTTCGGTGATGACCTCGGCGCCGTACTCCTCTTCTGCAACCTCATAGCCCCAGTCACGGAACTGACCTTCGGTGAACTTCATAATGTTCCCTTTGTGGACAAGCGTGACTGAGTCTCGGTCATGTTCGAGAGCGTAATCGATTGCCTTTCGAACAAGGCGTTTCGTTCCGAACTCCGTAATCGGTTTGACACCGATTCCGACCGGACCATCGTGGATGGTGTCGTCGAAGCCCATCTCGTTTTCGACGAACTGTTTGACGGTCTCGACTTCATCCGTTCCTTCCTCCCATTCGATACCCGCGTAGACATCTTCGGTGTTCTCACGGAACGTGACCATATCCATCTGCTCAGGGTTCGAAACTGGCGATGGGACACCATTGAGATGGTAGGTCGGCCGAACGTTCGCATACGTATCGAGTTTCTTTCGGAGCGCAACGTTCAGCGAGCGGAATCCAGCACCGACAGGCGTTGTAAGCGGGCCTTTGATTGCAATGCGGAATTCACGAATTGCTTCGACGGTGTCCTCAGGGAGGTTCTCGCCGTAGCGGTCACGTGCACTCTCGCCGGCATAGATGCGCATCCAGGCAATATCACGACCAGTTGCCTCAGCAGCAGCGCCGAGGACTTTCTGAGCAGCAGGGCCGACATCCGTTCCGATGCCGTCTCCATGCAAAATAGGGATGATTGGTGTGTCCGGTACGACGAACTCGTCTTCGTCTTCGTTTACCACCTCTACGGGCTCTCCGTCGTCGGGCACAGTGACTTTGTCGTACGTCATATACTCGGTAGTTCACTCCGGGGGTCTAAAGTAATGGCGCTTTCCCCGAGCGAATAAACTCAAACACCGTGCTTTCGTTTATTTATTTCACTGTCACCGACTAGCAATAGACGGCTGTCCTGTGGAGCAGTTGATTGGTTTGAGGACGTTCAGTTTGAGTGAGATGCTATTCGCCAGAATAAGTCGTACGCTCTTTACTGTCCCCATGCAAAACGAAGCGCATGCACGTTATCGTTCACGGTGGAGCAGGGAGCCCCGCAGACGAGCCAGCCGACAGACAAGCGGTACTCGATAGTGCCAGTGAGCGTGGAGCAGCGGAGTCGACACCGATGGCTGCGGTCCGAACAGCCGTTAACGTACTCGAACAATCGCCTCGGTTCAACGCCGGAACCGGGAGCGCCGTCCAGAGCGATGGCAAGATTCGAACCGATGCAGGCCTGATGACCGACAGCGGACAGACTGGTGCGGCGTGTGCTATGCCGGGTGTTGAGCGTGCCGTCGATGTTGCCCACGTCGTTGCCACTGAAACCCCACACATCCTCGTTGCTGGCGAGCACGCAGTTGAGATTGCAGCTGCATTCGATATTCCAAACGACTGTGACCTGTGGAGTGACCGCACGCGCGAGCGCTGGGAGGAACTCGCTCCACCGGCGGAAGGAAACGTCCGCGAACATATCGACTGGGTCCACGAGCAGTTTGGCGGCAGCGATACCGTCGGTGCAGTTGCCACAGACGGTGAGAGACTTGTCGCCGCGACCTCAACCGGCGGACGCTGGTGTGCGCTGGCAGGCCGCGTCGGTGACGTGCCACAGGTCGGCAGCGGCTTTTACGCCTCGCCAGCAGCGGCAGCGAGTGCAACCGGAGCAGGGGAGGCAATCGCTCGGTTTGGCCTTGCACGGAAGGCCGTGGAACTGGTCGAGGACGGACTCGGACCACAACTCGCCGCCGACCGCGCCATTCGTGAGTTCGAGCGCGTAACCGACGAACAGGCCGGAGTGATTGTACTGACGGATGACGGGACACCGGGCGAATCCTACAACTCCCCTGCAATGCAGACTGGCTTCTATCACGCCGAATAGGTATTCCGGGCTGGAATGGTGTCATTTACCCTGCCTGATACCGTATGGCTAGTATGGAATGGCAAGCAGACTGGGGGCTCCGCGGACGGATGCTGGTGACGATGGTGTTGCTCGGCGTTCTCTATGTCGTTGCGATTGCAGTCCTCTGGGAGCTCTTTACCAGCGTGCTGATAATCGTCGTGTTCTTTGGTATTTTCACGTTCGCGCAGGTGTTTTACAGCGACAAATTGGCGCTCAAGAGCATGGGCGCACGCGAAGTAGACGCAAGCGAGTATCCACAACTGCACCGGATGACCGAACGGCTCTGTCAGCAGGCGGACCTCCCGAAACCGAAAATAGCCGTGGCTGACTCGAACGTCCCGAACGCGTTTGCGACGGGTCATTCGAAAGACTCCTCGGCGGTTTGTGTTACAACGGGACTGATGAACACGCTCAATGACGAGGAGTTAGAGGGTGTTATCGCTCACGAACTCGCTCACATCAAAAACCGGGACGTGATGGTGATGACAATCGCCTCATTTCTCTCGACGATTGCCTTCCTCATGGTCCGGTACGGCATGTTCTTCGGCGGCCGGGGCCGTGGTGGCCGCGGCGGGGCCGGTATTCTGGTCGCAATTCTCGTCTCGCTTGTCATCTGGGTCATCTCGTTTATCCTCATCCGCGCCCTGTCACGCTATCGTGAGTTTGCAGCAGACCGCGGCGGCGCACTGATTACGGGGAATCCCGCAGCGCTTGCCTCGGCACTCCGGAGTATCGATGATACGATGGAGCGGACACCGGAAACCGACATGCGCGAACAGGCCGAGATGAACGCCTTCTTCATCATTCCAATCAAGAAAGGGTTCATCGGGAAGATTGCGCGAACGCATCCACAGACCGAGAAACGAATCGAGAAGCTTCAGGAGCTGGAGCGAGAACTGCACACCTGATGGGGCTGTTTGATTCGATTAAACAGGCGCTCGGTGTCGGTGCAGAAGCCGCCGCAACCCGCGATGCTGACCCAGAGGACCTCTTCGGGATGAGCACCGCCTACGTGACGATGGAAGCGAACCTCGGCTACCGGCCGACCGGCGATGCAGCCCTCTGTTTTTCGGCCGTCGAGAGCGCCGGCTTCAATGATGTCGTCGAGGAGGTGAAAGCAATTCTGGCGGCCGGTGAGGAGGATACCGGAACGGTTGCTGAGTTTCGTGAGGATTCATATGGCTATCGCTGGATAGTTCTGGAAGCCACCGATTTTGAAGACCTCGTGACGAGCGTGCACTTTGCCTCCGATACCATCATCGAAGGGCGATACGGTTCACGGCTGCTTGCAGCCGTCTTTGCCTTCGAGGCGACCGAGCGAGCGGGTGCCGAGACCGGTCAGCATGTCTACTGGGTGTATTCGTTCCGCCGTGGGACCTACTATCCGTTCGCACCGAAACCGCGAGAGGAGCGCAACGAACGTGTTGAATTTAAGCTGGAAAGCGTTCTCGACGGCGAACTCACCGTCGAAGACGACCGGGGCTACTGGTATCCACTTTGGCCGGATACCACTGGGAGCCATCCGTGGGAGTGACTGATTGACGAGTGTGGGAATGACCGACTACTGTGTGGACAACAGCAGCTCTGGATACGCTGGTTCGTCGAGATAGAAGAAATTCGGCGTCCGGACATCGTCGTCGTAGGTGTTATGAAAGGCCTGTGTCGTGGCCGGACTCATCGGC
>LKNH01000105.1 GCA_001564135.1 Halobacteriaceae archaeon Tc-Br11_E2g27
AAATTGAGACTGTCGACCCGACCGTAGTCGTCCCGACCGGAAAACACGCCACAAAATCGGTGCTTGCACTCGCCGACAAACAGCTGGATGGGTTTCTCGACACTGTGCTTGACTCAATTGAGTGCCCGTCTATCGACACGACAGTCGTTCCACTCATTCATCCATCCTACCAAAATATCTGGGTTGAGCGAATCGGGTATACGACTGAGACGTATCAAGCCGCCGTTGCACAGGTACTGCGGTCGCTCTGTGAATAAGTAGTTGATACTACCGGACGTAAGCTATTGAACAATCTCCTCATCCCGGGATGGCGAGTATGTTAACGAAGTTACGTCCGGCAGTATGAGACCGTTACTGTTTGAGCCCTTGACGGGTTGCTTCGAGACCACTCGCCGCATCAACTGACGCACCTTGTTGTTCGAGCGCATCACCGAGTGCAGCAACGACCGCCAGGACGTTCTCCGCTTTTGCGCTGTGGCCCATACAGCCGATTCGGAGGATATCACCCGACAAGGCACCAAGCCCGGAGGCGACTTCGATATCGTACTCGGTGAGCAACTGCTCGATAACCGCTCCGTCATCGACGCCATCCGGAAGCCGAACGGCATTCAACGATGGGAGCCAGAACTCGGGCTCGGCGTTGAGCGAAAGCCCCATCTCCGTGACGCCATCCCGGAGAGCCCCGGCCACATGCTTGTGACGGTCCCAGCGTGCTTCGAGCCCTTCCTCAACCGCGATACGGAGCGCTTCTCGGAGCGCATAGACGTTGTTGATAGGGGCAGTATGGTGGTAGGCACGTTCGTCACCCCAGTACGAGCCCAACTCTGTCAGGTCGAGATACCACGACCGGACTGGCTCGTCGCGGCTGGTTACCTTCTCCATTGCGCGGTCGGAAAGCGTCAGTGGGCTTGCGCCTGGGGGACAACTGAGACACTTCTGACCGGCGGAGTAGGCGACATCGATACCCCAGTCGTCAACTTCCAGTTCGACGCCGCCGAGCGAGGTGACGGTATCGGCAATGACGACAGCTCCGTGGTCGTGTGCAACACCGGTAAGGTCCGCAACGTGTGGCTGTTTGACGCCAGTGCTTGTCTCAGCGTGGACGAAACACACAACATCGGGGTTGTGTGTTTCACATTCGGTTTTGACTGTCTCAATCGCCAGTGGCTCGCCCCACGGAGCAGCAACAACGACTGGCTCTCCGCCAGCACGTTTGACCATTTTTGCCATCCGCTCGCCAAAATAGCCGTTTCCGGGAACTAGCACGGTATCTCCTGGCTCAGTTAGATTTCCGATTGCGGTTTCCATCGCCGCCGAACCGGTTCCACTGACCGGGATTGTCCACTCGTTGTCGGTTCGAAAGACAGTTCGAAGGAGCGACTGTACTTCGTCCATAATCTCGACAAATGACGGGTCGAGATGGCCGACTGGTGGCGTCGAAAATGCACGCAACACGCGTGGATGCGTATCACTTGGGCCAGGCCCCATCAGCGTCCGTTCCGGTGGCAAAAGCTCGCCAATTGGTTGAGTATCCATAGTTGAGCATGTGATGGGGTCAGTCAAATGCTATCCGGTTTGGACGAGTGGAACTGGCCGCCTCACTCGATACCGTGAAAGCCCTGTTCTCGCACGTCCGTGAGCACACTCTGTGCGCCATCGCTTACCTCGTCGTCACTCGGTGGTGGTTGATAACCGTCAAAGACCTCATGTACCATCCGAATGCTCTCGGAGAGGGTATCGAGTCCATAGCCACCCTCCAGAACAAATCCGAGTGCTGCACCGGCCTCCTCGGCAATGTCACGAACAGATTGGGTCATGCGACCGAAATCCTCCGTTGTGACGCGCATCCGCGAAATAGGGTCGTGTTCGTGTGCATCGAACCCAGCACTAATCAGGAAGAGGTCTGGGTCGTATGCGACGAGTGCGGGGCCAATAACGGATGAGAGGGCTTCAAGATAGGCGCCGCCAGTTGTTCCCGGTGGGAACGGGATATTCATTGTTGTTCTGGTCCCGTCGTGAGTACCGGTCTCATCGATTGCGCCGCTACCCGGATAGAGTCCGCGTTCGTGAATCGAGATATAGAACACATTACCCTGGTCATAAAAGATATCCTGTGTCCCGTTGCCATGGTGAACATCCCAGTCGAAAATTGCAACCCGTTCGGCTTCGCCGCTATCAATCACAGATTGTGCTGCGACAGCCGCATTGTTGAAAAAGCAAAAGCCCATGGCATCGTCCTCGACGGCATGGTGTCCCGGTGGTCGACCAAGTGAGAACGGTGTGTCACGACCATCCTTGCCTGCAAGCGCCGTTTCAGCCGCCCATTCTGCGAGACCAGCACTCGCGCGTGCGGCATCCCATGTCTTTTCACCAGCGACGGTATCCGCATCCCAGTTGCCCCCGCCGCGTTCACAGAATCCCTCGAATTTCTCGACGTACTCGTCATCATGCACTGCTTCAAGACGGTCCCTTTCGGCGCTATCGGCGTTTACATAGTTGACGCCGTGACACTCTGTGAGTTTCTGTCTGACTGCCCGGAGACGGTCAGGACTCTCCGGGTGGCGTGGGCCGGTTTCATGCTCCAGACAGACTTCGCGATATCCAAACCTCATTCGAAATACTGTGTTAGTTCTGTGTATAGTTGGATGTCATCGGATTTGATTGTTCGCCTGTCAGCGTGTCGTGCCAGCAACGCGGCGGCGGCCGCAACCGTATCCGCGTACGCCTCAAGTTCGGACGCGAGCGCAATCCGTGCATCCATTGAGACGCGATATCGGTCGTCAATATCCAACCTGGCAACTCGGTCGACAGGAGCTATCGGAAGCGCAAGCGCCTCCTTTTCTGGCAGTGTGTCTCTGTCGAAATCCGCCGCCATCAGCGTCTTTCGCCCGTCTTTGTCTGCTCGTTTCGCAGCAACCGTTGCACGCTGGGCCCCCTCCTGTTGAATCTTCCGTGCGAGTTCCTCGGCCGCCTCAGCACTCACACGCAACCCGTCCGCGTTGCGCCGAATTACTTCATCGACCGGCGCGAACGGAAGTTCAACACTCATACGCCACTACGGGGCGGTGGGAATCTTAAGAGTTTCCGAATCGCTCTCATCCGCTAACCGAATTCCCCACCAAATGGTAGGAGATGGGGCAAGATAATTCCTATGTGGGAATTGTACTGCCAACTAGGCTTCAAGTTCGTACAGGTCGTCTCCAACGTGATGAAGCGATTCGATGACACGACCCTCATCGCCGACCATATCGTCGCCAGTCGTTAGCGCACGACCGACTGCCAGAAACTTCCCGTGTGTTTCTTCCTGTATCACGACGAGGTCATCCGTAGCGATGGTCTCGTCTGCTTCGACAATACCCGGACGCATGATATCCGCGCCGTTTGAAACAAACTGAATCGCACCCGCATCGACCGTGACAATGTGTTCATCAGGTGGATATTCGTTTGCGCCACGGACTGTCAAAAACGGCTCGCCGTCGAGATAGAGCACGAGGGGTTCTCCATCAACAAGGACCACATCCCACTCGTCGTTGGTTAACTCAACCTTCTCGAAGGAATCAGCGTCAAGGTCAACCGCAAGGTTTGTCGCTAGCGCCTCCTCAATCTCCGCGATAGCATCCGAGCGAAGATGGTGTCGCGATTTAATCTCCATATTCAAACGCTCACCGGCCGGGGAAATGAATGTCCCGCTTTCAGGGATATCATTCCAGCTCGGATTCGTGTTCGACGGCGAGCTCATCCTCGGACAACCGATATCGTCCCTGTTCGAGCCCGTCATCGAGTTCCAGAAGCCTGTCGAGTCGTCGCTCGAACTCCTCATCACCGATTTCACCTTGCGCATACCGGCGCTTGAGTTCCGCAAGCGCGTCGAGCTCCGGTGAGTCGGACTGAGGCTGTGCTTCCGATTCGTCGAACCATATCTCAGCGATTTCCTCGCCCCAGAACAGGAACAGCGGTGTGAGAATAACGAATCCTACGATAGCGAGGACACCGGGAACGACCTCTGGCAGGCCTATGGCCCCACTGAGTGCGGTAAACCCGACTGTCAAGACGGCAATAAGCAGCCACAACTCCTCGGCAACGAACTCCTTTTTCCGCTCGCTCATATGCTGCGTTCGTTGACCAACCATTATAAATCGGATGGGAGCAGGTGTCGGTTCTCACCAGCTTTTAGAGTAAAAACGCCAGGACTGGGAGTGAGCAGACACAACGTGTCTGCGAGCCTTGCAGGACGAAGTCCTGCGGCGTTTGAACAGGAGCGAGACGTTCCGGGCATGCGGCCTCACCCCGCTCGGCCGTTCCGGGGCTGCGACTCGCGTGTTCAAATCTAATTGTAGCCTATTTGTCACTCGTGGGGTTACTCGTGACAAAATACGCCAGGACTGGGATTTGAACCCAGAATCCCGGAAGGGAACACGCTTTCCAGGCGTGCGCCTTACCGTTCGGCCATCCTGGCCCGTATGAATCTTGTATTGGTGGAGGGTTAAGCACTTTCGCTCTCGATGCGGGGACGCCAGGACTGGGAGTGAGCAGACACATCGTGTCTGCGAGCCTCGCAGGACGAAGTCCTGCGGCGTTTGAACCCAGAATCCCGGAAGGCTTTCCAGGCGTGCGCCTTACCGTTCGGCCATCCTGGCTCGTTTTGAGGTAGCGGGAGCGGTCAATTAAGTCCTTTCGTTCGCGCGTCGTCTGATTCGGGGACGAAGCAGGTGTGCCGAGACAACGCTCACTGCGAAGACAACGACCGCAACCCCACCCATCACGGCAATTCCGACAAACTCTCCGGTAAAGATGTGATAGGCCTGAATAAGGACGAGAAACGAAAGGCCGCCTATCAGCCCCCAGAGCAGACTCGATTTGTGCTCGCGTCTCATTCCGTCGTGGCTATTGCCTCGATTTCGACGTTCGCACCTTTTGGGAGTTCAGCCACCCCGACTGCGCTGCGAGCGGGCGGTTCATCGTCAAAAAAGCTTTCGTAGACGTTGTTCATCTTCTCGAAATCATCGATATCGGTCAGGAAGACGGTGACCTTGACGACATCATTCAGACTCGCGCCGGCAGATTCAAGCACTGCGGACAGGTTCTCAAGGGCTTGCTGTGTCTGGACGTCGATGGCGGCATCCGAAAGGAGGTCACCCTCGGGTGTCAGCGGAATCTGTCCCGCGGTAAAGATGAGTCCATCCGTTTCGATACCCTGGCTGTAAGCACCGACTGCCTCTGGTGCATCGTCAGTGTGAAGGACGCGTCGCATACCTTTCAGTGGCGACGGGGAAGGTGATAAATCTCGGGGAGTGTCTCAGACTACTTGCTGTAATCTAAATATCAGCCCCTTTACTTTTGTCAGCCACACATTGAAATAGATGGGACGCAAGCCTCCGACAACGTGTCCCAGTAGTAGGCCGGAAGTCGAAACACACTCACCGCTGGTCTGCGAACAGGGGATAGCAAACTCACTTCCAGCCATGAAACTCGCCACAATCGGTATCGGTAACGCCGGTACCAAAATCCTCGACCGAATGCTTGAGTTCGAATACAACACGGACCGCAATCTCTGCCGTCACGCCCTCGCAATCAATACGGCACGAACCGACCTTGCAAAACCTGATTTCGTCCCGGAAGACCGACGGGTACTGATTGGCGATACTCACCAGAAAGCCAAAGGACACGGCGTCGGTGGAGACGTCGATATCGGTGCCGACGTTGCGAAAACCGATATCGAGGAAATTCGTCGCGCGTTCGATGATGTCGAAATCCACGATGTGGATGCAATCCTCGTCTCTGCTGGCCTTGGCGGCGGCACAGGAAGCGGTGCTGGTCCAGTGGTCATCGACGAACTGCAGAAGATGTACGACGAACCCGTCTACGGGCTTGGGGTCCTCCCCGGAAAGTACGAAGGTGGACGACCAGCACTCAACGCGGCCCGCTCGCTTCAGTCGTTCGTGACCAACGTGGACAACTTCATCGCCTTCGACAACGATGCCTGGCGAATGCGCGACCAGACCATCGAGGAGGGGTATGAGGATATGAATCGGGAGTTGGCGACGCGTATCGTGACGTTGCTTGCAGCCGGTGAGCAGGATAACACGGAAGTCGCAGAAAACGCGATGGACTCAAGCGATATCATGCGCACGCTGAACACCGGCGGTGTCTCCTCCATCGGCTATGCATCGAGTAAAATCGACGAAGAGGCGGGACTTATCGGTAAATTCCGTGGTGACGTTCAGGACTTCGATGATGGTGCAACCGACGCCGCAAAAATCAAGGGACTCGTCCGGCGGGCAGTGAACTCCCGGCTGACAATCCCCTGTGAAGTCTCCAGTGCCGACCGCGCGCTCATTGTCTTGTCCGGACCACCGGAAACGTTCGCACGGAAAGGTCTCGAAAGCGCACGGCAGTGGCTCGAACAGGAAGCCGACACCGTTGAAGTGCTCGCGGGGGACGACCCACGGGAAAACGCCTCCGAACTCTCTGCAGTGGTGCTTCTGTCAAATGTCACTGAGACACCTCGAATCAAAGAGCTACAGAGCCAGGCCGTCGACGCACAGGAGAAAATCAAAGCACAGGATGCCGTCCGTGAACAGGAGATTGAGGAACTCATCACCGACGACGACAACGAACTCGACCCGGTCATCTAGGCCATGAAATTTGCACTTGTGGGCGTTGGGGGCGCGGGCTGTCGGCTGGTCGACCAGATTCTACAGGTCGAGCAGGGCTCTGATAGGTCCTTCTCCGGCGGGAACGTGCTGGCCTATGATACGGACAAATCCGTCTTTGAGACGCTAGATGCTGTCCCACTCGATAGACACGTCCTCGTCGGAGACACTCACGAAGCGCTCGGCGGGACAGGCACCGACGGCGATATCGACCAGGCAGCTGCTGTCGCCCAGGAGGACCGAGACGAGCTCCACCGCGAGTTCGACAAACTCGACCTGCACGAGATGGACGCTGTCTTTGTCGTGGCAGGACTCGGCGGCGGAACCGGTGGTGGGGTTGGTCCAGTTATTGTGGAAGCACTTACGTCGGTTTCCGAGTTGCCCATCTACGTGCTTGGCGTGCTTCCAACAAAAGCTGAAAATGGCTCAGTGACGCTCAACGCTGCCCGCTCGCTTCAGTCGTTTGTCACCCACGGCGATAACACGATACTCTTTGATAATGAGAGTTGGTATGACGAGGAAAGTCCGCTTGCTGAACAGTACTGGACGCTGAACGAAACGATTGCTCAACGACTGCTTGCGGTCTTTGCCGCTGGCGAACGACAGTCGGCAGATATTGCAGAGAACAGGTTGGATACGAGCGACGTGATGCGGATTATGGAGACTGGTGGGGTGTCAACGCTGGGGTACGCAGAGACAGATGTCCACAATCCGACAACGCTCTTCCAGCGGCTGCGCGCGCTCTTTCGGAACGGCGAGGAGGACACAACCGATGCAATACGTATCAAAGCCCTCGTCAAAGAAGCCGCTGAATCCGAGTTAACGCTCCCCTGTGACCGCTCAAGCACGGAACGGGCACTTGTCGTCCTCTCCGGCCCGCCCCATCTTTGCTCCAGAAAGGGGTTCGAAAAGGCCCGTCAGTGGCTTGAAGAAGAGACCGATACAGTGGTTGTTCTAGCCGGCGACGAACCCCGGCCGACGGCTGATGACCTACGTGTTAGCGTCCTCTTTTCGAACGTTACAACGGTTCCACGGATTGAAGCGTTGAAAGAAGATGCTGTGCTTACTGAGACGTCTTGAGCGTGGCCGTTTGCCACGGGGCCGAACGCAATTACCGACACAATCACTCTCAGAATTTGTCGTGCCACATGATATAAAATGTGCTAAAGATGAGAATAAAGACCATCCCGAGTAGCGTCCCGGCAACAACCATGAGCACGAACCCAAACAGCATCGTCATCAGCAAAATTGGGTCCGTGTAGACGGTTTTCAGTTGTTCGACCATCGTCTGTTCCGTATCACTCATAGATGCCCCTACGAGAGCGGGATAATAAAGCATTCAGACAGGCTGTTCAATCCCATCACCGAGTTGTGCCAGCAGTGAGGACAGGTGAATTCGGTCGCTCGTTCCCTCGTGGAGGTTCATATCGACTTCGCCGGCGAGTCGATGAATGGCAGCAAGTTCGCTTCCGCTATACCGGGAGCGTGACACGTCGAGAATCGATTCGAGGATTTCGTCGCCGCTGTATCCCTCGTCGACGAGCAGCTCATCCAGTGTCGAACGGGCATCGGTGAAATTCCCTGCCTCAGCATCCGTAATCATCTCCTGAATCCGCTCGTCGGTCCCGACAGTTGACAATGTCTCATAGGCCGTATTCATCGTGATTTCCCCCTCCTGTTCGGCAGTGGTCTGTGCACCCAGTATTGCCTCGCGCAAGTCGCCGGCCGCGGCACCAGCGATGTATTCGAGGCCATCATCGTCGTAGTCGACTCCCTCGCGTGTGACAATCGTTTCGAGGACGGAGACGAGTTCGTCTTGTGTTGGTGCCCGG
>LKNH01000106.1 GCA_001564135.1 Halobacteriaceae archaeon Tc-Br11_E2g27
GGACCACGGCGATGTGGTCAACGAGCCGATGAAATACGTCGAAGGGGCAACCCTTGGTGCTGGATTCGTCGGCTTCGGTGACATGGACCTTCCAGTACCAGGTCCAATCACGCTCGTCGACCACTCGCTCAGTCGTGTCATCCGCAAGGGGTTGATGGCTCAGATTGCAGTCGAAGGTGAACCGAATCCCGACGTCTACGATCCCGACCCATAGACACCGCTGAGGCCGAGCCGAAATTGACCACACACCAGAGATACCCATGACACACACTCGACTCACACGACGACGGATGCTGGCGCTCTCAGGAGGCGCCTCGGCAGTCGCACTAGCTGGCTGTCTCGCTGAAGATGACGGACAGTCGGGTGACAATGGAACAACTGGCGAGCTAGGTGACCCGGCAGACAGCGCGACCTTCGAAGCAACGACTGAACCAAATGCAGATTTCAACCCGAATATCGTCCATATTGAGGCTGGGGGAACAGTCGAATGGGTCGGTCTCGGTCTTCAGAACCGTGCGGTTGCATACCACCCAGAGACACATGGGCCTCAGCGAATCCCTGAGGGGACAGAACCATGGAGTAGCGACCTTCTGCGTGAAGGAGATACGTTCAAACTGACGTTTGAGACAGAGGGTATCTACGATTTCGCCGACCCGACGACGTTCTGTTCTACGCACGAGGCTGTCGGTGCAGTCGGTCGAATTGTTGTTGGCTGGCCTGACCTCGATAGCGAGCCAGCAATGCAACACGACCCTGAGGAACTCCCAAGCAGAGCGGCCACGGTTATGAGCAATTGCAACGAGGAGTGCAAAGCGGTACTTGACGGTTCCGAGCAGTGATTTTCCGAGCGGATTTGTATTGCACGCTCCATTCGAGCGCACCATCGTCCATCCTACAAAATCATGACACACAACACAGAACCCACACTCCGGCGGCGAACAGTTCTCTCAGCAGCGGGGGCCTCGGCCCTTGCCTTCTCGACCGCGGGTTGTCTTGACGGTGTCCTCGGCGGGGACTCTGGTGCACATCAGAACGTCGTTCTCGATATACCTGAGTACTACGACGATATGCGAGAGCGGCGTGAAGACGGCCTCGTCGAATACCCGATTCACGGTGACGAACTCCCCGAGGTATCCGGCCCCGATGCGAGCGATTGCTGTGGCGAAGAGGTCGTCGACACGGCCGAGTTCATCGGGGAGCGACACTCGCTCTACACGTTTATTTTCACCCGCTGTCCAACGGCCTGTCCGGTTCTCACGTCCACACTGGCACACGCACAGGTCAACGCTCTCGAAGACGGTTACGGTGACGAGTTCGCATTTGTGAACATCACTTTCGATCCGGAATATGACACCCCTGACGTCCTGATTGATTACAGTGCTGACCGTGGGGCTGCCCCTGAGGAAGATAACTGGTGTCTTCTCAGACCGGAGACCGAGGAGCGGGCGGAAGAAATTGTCCAAGACGAGTTCGGCATCTGGTATGAGTACCTGACAGAAGAAGAGCGAGACGAACAGGGCATGCACCCAGATATGGCTTATCCGCACGACGAGGCCATCATTCTCGCGAACAAAGATGGCTATGTTGAGCGGACATACTTTGGTGACCAGGGGCCGAACGAAGCAACGCTTCTCGAAGATATCGAAACGCTCAGAGAGAGGTGGTAATCATGCGACGACGTGAGGTCATCGCTGGGCTGGGTGCGCTTGGAATCTTCGGAGCCGGTGGAGTGGCTTACTCCGGTGCCGTCGAGAATCCGTTTGGGTCAGGGGAACAGGTTGAATCTGTAGAAATCCACCGCCTTGATGACCCGGATATACCGTCGGGCGGAGTAGCCGATGCAACCGACTCGATTACCTTCGGCATTCCGGGAGCCTGCGGTGCGGCAACTGAACTGGTCAGACTCCCGGAACGTGGGCAACCTACGTTTATCTCCCTGTTTGCCACGTGGTGTGGGAGTTGTGAAGCCAAGATGGGGCCGCTTGCTGAAGTTGCACCCGAGTTCGCGGATACGATGCAGTTTGTTTCGGTCACGAACGAGCCTATCGGCCAATCGACATCGGCAGGAGACGTGCTCGAATGGTGGGACAACCACAACGGCGACTGGCCGCTACTCCACGATGAGGCACTCAACCTGACACGCGAAATCGGTGCGCAGGGAGTGCCGTATTCGGCGCTATTCGATGCGGATAACCGGGTTATCTGGAGCGATTCGGGGTACAAATCCGCAGACGAACTCCGTGAGCAACTTCAACGTGTCGCATAATGTCAGCAACTGCCCAGGCAACCTTCGCATTCGGTGCGGGTGTTGCAACGTTTTTTTCCCCGTGTGTCTATGCACTGCTCCCGGGATATGTCGGCTATTATGTTGCCAATACGGATAGCGAACAGGCACCTCTGAGCGGTGCGACCGCACGTGGTGTTGCGGCCAGTTTGGGCGCACTCGGTACGTTTGCCGTTCTTTCAGTGCTTGCACTGCTTGCCGGAGAAATTCTCGAACAGGCACTGCCAATTCTTGAGTATGCGATTGGCGTTTTGCTGATTGGCCTCGGACTGCTCATCTTTCAGAAAGGAATGTTTTCGGTCAACATTCCACTCCCAGCACGACAGGAAGGGATTGTTGGCTTTGCCGGGTTTGGAGCCATCTATGCGCTCGCGGCGACAGCGTGCGTTCTTCCGCTATTTTTGTCGGTTAGCGTTCTCTCCTTTGACCTGCCTGTTACCGGCACGCTGTTCGTACTTGGTTCGTATGCGGCCGGGTTTGCCCTGCTGATGCTCGCTGCGACTGTGCTGATTGCGGTGGGAAAGCAAGCCATCCTCGATTCGGTTGGCGGACACGCACCACTGTTGACGAAAATTGCAGGAGTAATTATCATCATCGCCGGCTTTGTCCAGCTGGGTATCGCATACGGCATTGAGCCGTCTGCTGTCGTATGAAAATTCTCGCGTTTCTCATACGGCTGGACGCCGCTTCGGAAACGTACTCGCCATCGCGGGGTGGAGAGATGGTCCCAAGGGTTCCAGTAGTCTCACTCAACTTCGATGCTGCCCCGCTGGCGCTGTTGGTGGAGCGTACAAACGTACGTTTCCATCCGTTCATCCGCGGTAAATTCGAGAGTGGCACCGTCATCTTCGGAATCAATTTCCTCAGTTGCAAGGTCATCGACAACGTTCTCGTCGCCGTCCCATATTTGTAGGTCGTGACCGAAGCCGTCGGCGTTTATCCATTCGATCTCGTAGGGCTCCCCGTCAGTGAGGACTAACGTGGGGTTTTCCTCACCAGCGAGGCTATCGGGTTCGACCCCTTCCCAATGTGTTGTATAGCCATCAAGGACGACCCGCGTTCCGGGGTCAACCTCAACGCGTTCTCCCTCGGACCCACGGTCGAGACAACCTGCAATTGAGCCGACGAGTGCTGCCCCGCCGAGACCAAGCACCATCCGTCTAGTGACAGTTCGTTCCATCGGGGTTACTCACTCCATATGACGGTGACGACGGCATTTTCAGTTTCGATTGTCTCGTACTGATACGCTCTGTCAGTTAGCTTCGGGTAGAGATGCTGTGGAGCCCTATCGTTGTACTGTATAAGGACACTCTCATCCATCTCTTCGAGCGTTTCGAGCGTGGTTACAAGCGGCTGGGGCGGGCCTAACTCACGAACATCAAGCGTGACCACGCCATCATCGCTTGACAGTTCACCTATCGGTCCCTCAACTTGGGCTAAGACAGACTCTACCTCCATCATATGGGTAAGGCTAGCAGGCAAATCAGCCAATCAGTGTTGCCGAAGATGTTCGGTTTCACTGATGCTCGCTCATCCCAAAGAAGACTCTCACCTGTTCCAGATGAACGTAACAGTCCGATCGTTTGTTTCGATAGTGTCGTATTCAAAACCATGCCGTTTGGCGTCCTGTTGAATACACTCTGATTTCGAGCGACTGCATGTCGCTGCAATGACGGACATCGAATCCACCGGACAGGAAAGTTGTTCATCAAGCTTATCCAGTTCCGTACACGGGACCTGTTCAATACCAGCGTCAGTTGGGGCTCGACTGACGGTGGCGAGTTCCTCGACAGTGAATGACATACCCACTGATACCGTCTTTTCTTACTGGTAAGTTGCCCCGAACATCTTCGCAGGAGCTATTCGTCGAAGCCAGCCATCTCCATTAGTTCGTCAAACTGTTCGGTTTGCATTGCGCTTTCGTAAACGATGCCAGTTAACATCCCACCAGGATAGCTGTCTTCGTTCATAACGTGATGGACTTTGTGACAGTGAATCGGATAGAGTCCAGGGTCGGCATCTGCAACAAACTCTATCGTTTTTCGCTCCGCAGGTGCGATGTTCGTCACATCCTCTTTGTGTCTCCCCGCTGGCGGAACCACGCCGCCATCCTTTTCGACGACTTCGAATCGGTGGCTGTGAAGATGAATTGGATGTGATTCGTACCCCGTGTTTGCAATATGAATTCGGACCCGGTCACCCTCTGTAACAATGAGTGGAGAGCCGTCTTCGGGGTGGAGGGTATACGGGGCGGCGCGTCCATTCATTGTGAACGCATCCGGGTTCCGGTCTCGGTGACTGTAACTCACATCGCCCCCAGCCGTCGTGGCGGATAGCCTCGTATCCCACTCTTTAATCGTCAAAAAGAATTCCTTGTCCGGTTGGTCGTACTCCTTTGGGTCAACACGGACGAGGCCATACATCCCAAGGTCCAGATGAGTTTGCGTCTGGTAATGGCAGTGGTAGAGGTGTGTCCCCGGAACGTCTGTGTCAACCTCATACGTTTGCTCTTCGCCGGGGTTGACCTGTTTCCCTGTCGTCGTTGGCGTCCCATCGTCCATCCAGCTTTTTCCGAGGGCATGGACATGGAAGGTATGTGGCCGCTCGTGACTATTGTGATACGTAATTTCGAGGTCCTCGCCCTCCGTTGTCCGCAGAATTGGTCCGGGGACGCTCGGGTCACCATCGTCGGCTTTCCACGCCCAGACTTCGGGAAGTTCCCATGGTCCGCCAGCCACTGACTCATCAAGCAACTGGTGACGACAGTTGACTGTATCGAGTGTGACAGTACCATCAGTCTCACTCAGGTTAATTATCTCAGGTTGGGTGGTATAGGGGTGGTCAGTGTCCACTGTCGTTGCATCTCCTGACCAGTCGCTCTCATCGTTATCGGAAGAACCAGAGCCCTCCTCCGAAGGGTTGTCATCACTATTCGTTGAAAGACAGCCAGCAAATGCAGCGAGAGTTGCAGTACCACCAGCAGCGATAGCTTGCCGCCGAGTGAGAAGTCGTCGGTTTTCGCAACGGTCTCTTATCATACACCCATATATACTGGTGGAGTGGTGGTCAGAGTTTCACCGAACATATTCGCATTATGGTGGGACAAGTCACTGGGTTGTAATTAAGGGCATGGGATAGCGTACAATGGTGGTTGATACCAATTCTATTGGTTGCTTGAAACAGCAGTCGTTCCGAAAAGGAGCTCTTGAATTGAATACGAGCTGTGTCGGTAGACGACGGCAGTCATATTTCCAATGAACAACAGCACGCCAACGCCAAACACGCCCAGTCCAAGGATATTATATGACTCGTTGAGAATTCCCCCATCAGTCAATACGAGTATGGCCAGCCCGGAAAGGAGTAGGCTGAACTCGACCATCGCAACCCGTTGATTATAGAGGTCATCAATCATGGGCACCTTTTCAAGACCTAACCGGTCGCTGTAATGCGCTATCCAGATAATGAACGGGATGATATGATAGAGCGTTCCCAGGACCACAAAGCCGATAACACCGAGCAGGAGGATATGTATCGTTCCAGGATTTCCAAACAGGTGGTCATATGCCAGTGGGTCACGCGTCCACGTGAAAAGGGTGCCAACGCTCCAAAAGACAAGGGAGACGACACCAATCACATATCGGCGGTGCATCGGCGTCCAGTCGACTTGCATTTCAAGAAGTTTCCGGCCGATAATGAACGCGACAGAAAGCGCTGCAAGAAGAACAAGTATGCCCCCAACACGCGCAATCAGGAGGTCTTCAATCAATCGCCCGCCAGCCAGCAAAGCGACTCCTAAATACTGAGCTAGCTCCTGAAACGTCTGTATCTGGTGGTCAATTCCATGGAGTTTCGTCTGGGTGAACATCGTCCCAAGCTGGTAGATTGCGCCGTAGATAGTTGTCAACACGGCACCAAACACTGCAATCGTCAGGTGTGAGCCGAGAAGCGAGCCATGTGTTATCGGGAGTGATGCAGTAGTATTGTATGTCAAATTCACTGCAAGCAGGATACCAAACGTAGTGAGAACGAAAAAACAGGCAAGTGCGAAGACAAAATGCCGTTCGGTAACATCCAATCCGGTCATCGGTTGAAGCGTTCGAATCAAGTTATAAATAAAGAGCCAGAATCCGACCATCATCACGAGTCCAACGATTCCAAGCAGTGCTAGCCAACCGAACACCAGCGCCAGCGCAAAGCCACTGAGTCCGACAGTAACCAGCAGTAGCTGTGCGTTTGCCAACCGCCGTGAGTGAATCTGTGTGCCTGACCAGACCGGGACAAACTGCGTCATTGCACCCATGATGGTCACGCACACCCACCCAGCAAGCAGTAAATGAAGATGGACGACACCTGTAAACGCAGAGAACGTCAAAAGCTGGTCAAGGAGGCCAACAATGATAGCAGCGCAAAGAAAGCCCAATCCGACGAAAAAGTGTCGGAGCGGAACTGTCAGCGGGGGCTGGTTATCAGTTTCTAACGAGCCAGGGAGTGCACTCATACAATTGCTTTGGCCTACTGAGTCCTTGCCTCAATCCCGAACATGTTCTTCTTACTCTGTCGAAATACGGACTTCCCACTTATCGGGGGCTTGCTGTTTGGGTTCGAATGTGTACCCCTTCTGTTCGAGTACATCATACAGTGGGACTGGCTCGAAACCAGCAATCAACCGAAGCGATTGGTCAGGAGCGAGGTCATCCAGTGCTGCCATGATGTGAGAAAACGGTGGACCATCGATTTCTCGCACATCCAGTTCAGGAGGTTCATCGGTTGTCTGCTTGGACATACCAATACATTTGTCCCGTTATCGAAAGAGCATTCTCCCGATAGTGTTCGCATCAGTTGGCAAGCTAGTCACAGATACTCGCCAATTTGTCACCTGAGTCCTCTCAGAATCAACTCTCGTGAGCGGTGATGCTCTCGGCAAAATCCTTGATAATTTTCTCTTCGGCACGGTGCATCGTTTCGCTGACTGTCGATTTCGCCCGGTCCATCTCCTCTGCAAGGTCCGTGAGCGAACACTGCCGTGGCGTATCATAATAGCCCATCTCTAGTGCCTTCTGAATGATTTCTTGCTGAGCAGGCGTCAACAACGGGGTATCCTCGACGTTATACTGCACATAGTCGACGGTAAAGGAGATACCAAACTGCTCAAGTTGGTCGCTGAGCATAGCCAGTCGGTCGCTTGAGGCCTTTAGCTCCCAAACTGCACGACCATTCGAAAGGTTAAACGGTAATTCAAGCGGGACGCCGGAATCACGGGCCGCAAGAATGAGCAACGGAAGTGTCGTCTCAAACTGGACCAGCGCCCTGTCTTCGGTCTTGTTGAGCACATCTAGGCTCGTTACCTCATCGTAGGCCTCCATATCGGCAAGGAGCTCATCCAACTGCTCGGACGTTATCTCAGTCATCGCCACCCCATCTCCCTTATCTGGTAGCGCCGCGAGAATCTCGAACGTCGCATCGGAGTACTGGCGTGTCAACTCACCAATCCACATATTTTCCGGGAGTGTGAGTTCCAGTCTCGCTTCGGGCATAGAACGAAAAAGCAGTGAACACCATAAGAACGTTTGGCCGAATGAATTCGCATTCCGTGTTGTTCACGGAGTCAAATCTTCACCAAGGAGCGAACATATTCGGGGTAGACATCACACCATTTGCGCGTCTTCCTGTATGTACGAGCCCTTCCTATGTACAAACGTGCTATCGACACCGACGAACGACCGTTCGTTCTCATCTGGGAACTGACACAGGCCTGTGAGTTGGCCTGTAAACACTGTCGGGCTGAAGCCGAACCACAGCGCCATCCCGATGAACTGACTACTGCCGAGGGAAAGGAGTTGCTCGCCGATGCGGCTACGTTTGGTGACGGGCAACTTGTCGTTCTCTCCGGGGGTGACCCGCTCGCCCGGGATGATGTCATCGAACTCATCAAGTATGGAACCGAACAGGGCCTTCGAATGACAATGACGCCCAGTGGCACTGGGTCACTAACTCGCGAGCGGATTGCCGATATGGCTGCTACCGGTCTCAAACGCATGGCCGTGAGCCTCGATGGAAAAAACGACACCTCTCACGATGAGTTTCGACAGGAAGCAGGGAGTTTCGAGCAAACAATCACAGCGGCGAAGGCGGCTACGGA
>LKNH01000107.1 GCA_001564135.1 Halobacteriaceae archaeon Tc-Br11_E2g27
AGGACCCTTGGTTGGTTGACTGATGAATCCACGAGAGCGTCTTGCCGGGCTCAAGCGAGTATTCGGTAAGGAAGACGTTCGGTCACTTGCACGACGGTATTTCGTTGCGAACGGATTTGATGGAACGCTGACTAGCATCGGTGTCGTTCTCGGTGCCTACATGGGAGGAAATATTGATAGCGGACTCGCCATTATCGGGATTGGGCTCGGTGCGGCAATTGGACTTGGAACGTCAGGTATCTGGAGCGTCTGGGAGATTGAACGTGCAGAAACCAGTCGAGAACTCCTCCAACTCGAAGCTGCGATGCTGACCGACCTTGATGATACACAATTAACACGGGATTTCCGAAACGAACAGATTGTGCTTGCTCTTGCCGCAGCCACAGGCCCGGTAATTGGTATTGTCGTGACGCTTCTCCCATTTCTTTTCGAAGGGATGTTTCTGTCGCTGTTTCAGGCAGTCTTACTCTCTATCGCGCTTGGTGTATTGTTGCTGGCCGGGGTCGGAGCGTATATGGGGACGATATCGAAACAACGGTGGTACGTCGCGGCCGTACGCATGGGGCTTGCCGGTCTCGTTGTTGCGGTGATTACGGTCTTTTTGCCGGGCTGATTCGGCCGCTGTTTATCTGTGGCGCTGACCTTCGAACCAGTCGAGGACAATGTCGTTGAGTCGCTGGTGCGCCTCGACATAGCTGGTTCCGGACGGGTCGTCCCCACGCTGGAAGCGATAGCTACCAAACTGTGTGTGGTTGACGCCGGGTAGCGTCTCGACGGTCGCGTCGACAGGCAGGTTGTCGAGATTTGCCTCGTAGGTCTCCCATGTAAGGACCGTGTCGGCCTCGCCGGCAACGCTCAAGACAGCAAGGTCGCTCTCGGAGATATCTTGGTCGCAATAGGAGGCATACAAGAGGAGTCCGTCGACAGATTCCGCGTTTCCGCGGGCGTACCGACAGGCCATTGCGCCACCCATTGAGTGGCCGCCAACGTACCAGTTTTCGACCGTTTCGTGGTCGTCGATTGCTCTCGTAGCGGCGTCTGCACGGAGTCCCGTTCGAGCGATGGCATAATCAGTGACCGCAAGGTTCATCGGCATCTTCGGGACGACGACGGTGAGGTTTGCTTCGCTTGCAAGTGGAGCCAACGACTCGACGTAGGCACTCGGCTCGACGCGAGCGCCGGGGTAAAAGACGAGGCCATCGGTTCGGTCAGGTTCGTCGACGGTTACTGGTTCGAGCACGTAACCGCCGTTATACGAAGTCAGTGTCACGCCATCCTCAGCCTCGACAGCCTCGATGCTCTCTGGGGGTGGTTCGTAGGGCGTTCCAAGAAAGACAACCGCACCAGCGAGAAAGACGACCACGAGCACGACGGTCCAGCCGAACAGCCGCTTTGCCTGACTTCGAGCGGTCGGCCAGTGGATGCGGCGGCTCATGGCAGCCGTTTGGTTTCTGTCGTGCTAACAGTTCCGGAGACGAGGCAATTCACCGACTACTAGTCAGCAAGTTCCGGGTCGAATATCGCTTCGATTGCACAGTCATAATGTCGGGCCAATTTAAACGCCAGTTCCAGCGAGGGGTCATACCGCCCGCGCTCGATGGCGTTGATGCTCTGCCTGCTGACATCGACGGCAACAGCCAGGTCACCCTGGCTCTCCCCTGCTTGCTCCCGTCGTTCCCGCAGATTGTTTTTCATGCTCGGAGTCGCAACCCGGTGTATATCACTGCAAAGGTGGCAAAGATACCAACGAACAACAGTGCGGCCCCATCGAATGCCGCAGGAAGGGTAAGCACTCCCGCCGTTTCGAGTGCCACTAATCCTGGTATGCCAAGGACTCCTGCGATGGCAAGGACGCCGAGCGTGTAGTCGCTGGCTTTGCGTTCGAGTGCTACATCGCGCTCATCGTACAGCGTGACGGGGCTGAACTGCCAGATGGCTAGCATCCCGAAAAAGCCGCCCCAGTAAATCAGGACGCCAGCGAGGTACTGTCCGAGAAATGACCCGGCTACAATGCCAACCAGCCCGACCGCTAAAGAGCCATACATCAGCCGCTTGTGTCGCTTACGTCGGTCGATTCGCTGTTTCGCTGAGGTTTTTGTTTCTGTCATTGTGAGTCACCTGACCACTCTGTAAAGTGTGCTTTACAGTAAAGTGTACTTTACACTCTTACTTAACCATTTCGCTCAATACGAAAACGAACTGCCGACAGGTTAGAATGAAAAGAGGTCGATACCGCCGGTGACGCCGATAACCTGTCCGGTGATGTAGTTCGATTGTTCGGAGGCAAGATAGGCGACGAGATTGGCAACGTCCTCCTCTTTGCCGAGTTTCCGCATTGGTGTCGCTTTCGCAATTCGGGCGAAATGTTCATCCACCTGCTCAAGTTGCTCAATCGGCAGGTCAGCAAGTTGACTCACAACGATGCTCGGGGCGATAATGTTTGAGGTAACACCATGTTGTGCTCCCTCTAGTGCGAGCGTCTTTCCAAAGCCGATGAAGGCGGCTTTTGTCGCCGCGTAGGATAGCTGGCCGAAACCGCCCTGCCATCCAGCCATCGAGGACATGTTGATGATACGGCCCCACTCGCGCTCTTTCATGTGGGGATAGACCTCGCGGGTGATGTTGTAGGCACCAGTGAGGTTGATATCGATATCCCGGTCCCAGATATCATCATCAAAATTCTCAATCCGGTCACGAGCGTCGACCATTCCGGCGTTGTTCACCAGAATGTCGATACCACCTGTCTCTTCTTCCAGTGCCTCGACCGTCGCTGCAACGTCCTCGCGGTCGGTCAGGTCACATTCGATGGCGTGGGCGCTCCCCGCATAGTCGCCCTCGTTGATATCGTCGGCAACACCCTCCGCCGCCGCGAGATTCACATCGAGAGCAACGATTTCAGCACCCTCCTGCGCGAGCACGCGACAGTCCTCGCTACCAATCCGTCCACCACCACCCGTTACAACTGCTGTCTTGTCATCAAGTCCGAAATCCATGACATCCGGTGGGTTGTCCGGTGGCGCATTAATTATTGTGTTATGACATCACATGGGGCATACAATTTGTTACGAACCACAAACAATCATCCACTGAACTCGAGTTGACCAGCGGAACCGACACAAAAATTCTCATCGGCGGTTCCGCTTCCAAGGTCTCCGGGCGCGAAATTCCGCTTGAATAGGACCCGGTGTATCCTGCCAGTTCGGCAGCCCCACTTTCACGTTCCATTCACTCGTTACAATTTTTGAAACTTTGTCAATTATTTCTGAATATCTCTAACAATCATTACAAATTGTACTCATTAGTCCGAAATGTTCAGAGGCAGATTGCATATTAAAACAAATTCAAACAGATTTATTGTAGTCCATTACTCTCTGGAAACAGCTATTGAATAGAAAATCTTTTCATAGAGCCATTCCGTATGAGAAGAACAACCATAGTGGTGTCACATGCCTGAAATGGAAACTGCGACGTTCGAGACGGACCTGAGTTTGTTCAAATACGACAACCTGGAGCAACTCCCAGCAAGCTATCGCGACCTCGACGAAGCCGAGCGTCGTGAACGAACGGAGGCGGCACTGGACGTGTTGGGCGATGATGTCATCATCCTCGGTCACAATTACCAGCGCCGTGAAATCGTAGAACACGCCGATTTCATCGGTGATTCCTACCAGCTAAGCCAGGAGGCCGCAAACGCTGACGCGGAGTACGTGATATTCGGTGGTGTCACATTCATGGCCGAGTCGGCGGATATCATCACCGACGATGACCAGACCGTCATCCTTCCGAGTATGGAGGCATCCTGCCCGATGGCGGGGATGGCAGAAGCCCTGCAGGTAGATACGGCCTGGGCGGAACTCACCGCAGAGACGGATGCGAACATCATCCCAATCACGTATATGAACTCTTATGCCGACCTGAAAGCGTTCTGTGCCGAACAGGGCGGGCTCGTCTGTACCTCCTCAAACGCACACCGAGCCTTCGAGTGGGCGTTCGACCGCGGCGACAAGGTGCTCTTTCTCCCCGACAAACATCTCGGTGAGAACACCGCACACCGACTCGGGATGGAAGACGAACTTGCCGAGTGGGACCCGTGGGACCCCGAAAGCGACGCGGCTGAAGCCGTCGAGAAGGATATCATCCTCTGGGAAGGCTACTGTCAGGTCCACGAGCGATTCCGAACGGAGCATATTGAGCAGGTGCGGGGAGAGCACCCCGATGCGAATGTCGTGGTCCATCCGGAATGTCGACGCGAGGTCGTCGAGGCTGCCGATGTCGTCGGGAGTACCTCGACTATCTGTGAGACAATCGAGAACGCAGAGCCTGGCGAAACCTGGGCAATCGGGACCGAGATTCACCTGACGAAGCATCTCTCACGGTGGCATCCCGAGGTGAACGTCTTACCACTGTGTGGCGATGCCTGTATGGACTGTAACGCCATGCGTCAGATTGACCCGAACTACCTGCTGTGGGTGCTCGAAGAACTGGTTGAGGGGCGCGAACGGAACGTTATCAACGTCGCTGAGGAGGAAAAGGAACTCGCGCGAGTTGCGCTCGACCGGATGCTCGAGGTGTAACGATGACAGGAGAAGCTTCCACAAGAGCGAGTGAACGAGAGACCGATGTCCTCGTTGTCGGAGCCGGTATCGCTGGCCTGTCCGCAGCGCTGGCTGCTGACCGTGCAGGTGCGGATGTCGTTTTGGCAACCAAAGCCGAACGTCCCGAATCCGCCTCAACCTGGTGGGCACAGGGTGGGATTGCGGTCACGCGCGATGACCCCGAGCAGTTCAAACAGGACGTACTGGCGGCATCTGCGGAGACGGCAGACCCGCAGGCAATCGACGTGCTTGTCGAGGATGCAGACCGCGCCGTACAGGATATTCTCGTCGATACCCTTGATATCGAGTTCGATACGAACGGTGATGGAGAGTACGATTACGGACAGGAAGCAGCCCACGAAGACCCCCGTATCCTGCACGTGAATGCCGAAACGGGCAAACACGTCCACGTCCCATTTTTAAACTACGTTGCTGACGAAACCGACGTGACAATTCTCGAAGATACCGCCGCAGTTGAACTCGTTCGACACGAAGGCCGGGTTTACGGAGCGATACTGGAACACGACGGGGAGTGGGCGCCGACCTTTGCCGGGTCAACCGTGCTTGCAACGGGTGGCATCGGCGCGCTCTACTCTCTATCGACGAATCCGCCGGACGCAACGGGAGATGGCATTGCGATGGCCGCCCTTGCGGGTGCTGACGTCAACGATATGGAGTATGTTCAGTTCCATCCGACAGCGTTCGACCCGGCGGCTGTGCAAGGTGATACCGAGATGGATGCTGATAGTGATGTGTTTCTCATCAGCGAGGCAGTTCGCGGGGAGGGAGCACTCCTTCGCAACGCTGACGGCGAGCGGTTCATGCCCGCATACCATGACGGAGCAGAGCTTGCCCCGCGAGATGTCGTCGCACGGGCAGTCACGCGCGAGCGAGAGAGAACGGGTCGTGTCTTTCTCGATGTATCGCAAATTGAGTTTGAATCGACGTTTCCCGACCTTGCCGCCAAATGCGAGCAAGCGGGTGTCGACTGGGCGGAAGGGATTCCGGTTGCCCCGGCCCAGCATTTCCTCTGTGGCGGGATTGTCGTCGATGACCGCGGCCGGAGTTCCCTTGATGGACTCTATGCGGTCGGTGAATGTGCACGAACTGGTGTCCACGGTGCGAATCGGTTGGCGAGTACGTCCCTGCTTGAAGGGCTTGTCTGGGGGCTGCGCGCCGGTGAGGACGCGGTTGGAAATTCTGTTGACACAATCGAACCACCAGAACTCCTCGAACGTGACCCTGACTTACCTGAACGATTCGCCCGCGAGAAGTTCCACCGACTGCGGCAGGTGATGGACGAACAGGTTGGTATCGAGCGAACACCGGACGGGTTGCGTCGCGCCCAGGCAGTGTTGCGGCGACTCAAAGGCGAGGTCGATGCGTACGTCCGGACGCGAACGTCGCGGTCGCTCTATGAGCTCCGCTCGGCGGCTGTTGTCTCTCTCCTTGTTGCGCGGGCAGCCGCGGCAAACGACGAATCGGTCGGCTGCCATTACCTGGTCGAGGATGAACTGTCGGAGCCAGCAACGCCGGAGACAAGCTAGCGATGGTTATTACGACAGCCACAATCGAGCAATGGCTCACAGAGGACCTCGGTCACCATGACGTGACAAACGACGTTCCAGGCGAAACGACGGGCCGTCTCGTGGCGAAAGAGTCAGGTGTTCTAGCTGGTACCGAAGCGGCCTGTGCCGTCTTTGAGTATCTCGGGGTGGAGGTAACTGAGAGCAGCACCGACGGCGACCGAATCGAACGCGGGGAGACGGTCTTGACCGTTGCTGGACCAGCCAAATCCATCCTTCGCGGCGAGCGAATTGCGGTCAACATCGCCGGCCACGCCTCGGGCATTGCAACCCGGACGCGACAGGCCGTTGACGCCGCCCGGGAGCAATCGGATACCGTTCGGATTGCCGGCACTCGCAAGACGACCCCGGGACTGCGAGGTATCGAGAAACGCGCGGTCGTTGCGGGCGGCGGCGACACCCACCGACTCGACCTCTCACATATGGTGATGGTCAAGGACAACCATATCGCCGAACTCGGACTCGAGGAAGCGATTGCGCACTTTCGCGAACGAGTGTCGTTCGCGACACAGATTGAAGTCGAAGTCGAAACACCCGAGGGTGGCAGACGAGCGGCAGAGGCAGGGGCAGATATCGTCCTGTTTGATAACCTGCCGCCAGCTGAGGTAGAACGCGGTGTCTCACTCCTCGAGGGGGCAGTCCTTGCGGAGGCAAGCGGCGGCATTACGGTCGAAGACGTTCCTACCTATGCAGCGACAGGAGTCGATATTATTTCGATGGGCTCGCTGACCCACTCCGCGCCGTCTCTTGATTTTTCCTTTCGGACGGGAGAATAACAGGTGCCAGCGGAAGATGGCGGGATTTTTCACACCTCCCGACAACGGTCATCAGTATGCGCATTGCGTTCGTCTCGATGGAGACCACCCGTCAGGCCGACACTGCGGGTGCTCGTCGATTCGAGCGCATCGCCCGACTACTTGAGAAACGGGGGCACGAAGTGACATTCTTCTGTGGACAGTGGTGGGACGATTATACCGACGAATTCGAGGATGATGGACTGACCTACCGCGGTGTCACCCTCGGGACGGCTTCCTCATCGTTTGCCGTCCGGTTGCCCACACAGTTGCTTCGCTACCGACCCGATATCATCCACGTCAGGCCGACACCACCCGGACAGGTGATGGCGGCTCTGACTGCGAGCAAACTCGGGCGGATTCCGCTCGTACTGGAGTGGTTTGGCGACGAACGACTCGATTCAAGCGAGCGGTTTCTCACCTCGGCGGTCAAACGGCCAACTCAGGTTATTACGCCCTCGGAACTCATACGGACCGAAGTTCGAGAACTCGGTGCCGATGGGGAAACAACAATTGTGGTCCCCGAGAGTATCGACTGGTCGGCTATCGAAAGCGTCGACCCGCAAGAAAATGGCGAGATTGTTTACGCTCACGCGCTTGATGAGACCGCGAACCTCGGGGACCTGCTGCTCGGGTTGGCGGAACTCCGAACGCGTGACTGGGGGGCGACAATCATCGGTGACGGGCCGCTCCGTGCGGAGTACGAACAGGAAGCGGCGGACCTGCGTATCGATGACAAGGTTTCGTTCGTCGGCGATATCGACCGCGAACAGCGGCTGCGAATCTACAGAGGAGCACACGTGTTTGCACAGACGGCACGCAGAGAGGAGTTCCCAACGGAACTGCTCTGGGCGCTCGCCTGTGGCTGTCTGGGTGTCGTCGAGTATCAGGCAGAGTCAAGCGCCCACGAACTCATCGAAAACTACGACCGGAGCTTTCGGGTGACGAACCCCCAGCAAATTGCTGACGCGATTGCTGAATCAAGCGAGGTCGACCACCGGACGAGCGATGAGCGCTGGCAAGCGTATGACCACGGTGAAGTTATCGAACAGTACGTGTCGGCGTATAAACAGCTTGTCGACGAGCAGGGACTGTTCTGAGCGCGACGACTCCAGACACGATATGTCTGCGTGTCAGAGTTTCTCCGCAGCGGCAGCCACCGGCGAGTGCTCGATGGAGTCGACACCATCCACGGAACGGGTCTTTGCAATAAACGAGCCGATATCTTCGGGGACACCTTCGACCACGTACAGTTCGAAACAGCAGTCTCCGACGTGACTGTGGAGCGTGTCGGTAACCAGACCGGCGTGGTCGTGCCGAAGCGAAGAGAGCGCAACTTCGACTGAAACATCCTGTTCGAACAGCACCATGACGATACAGACAGTCGGGTCC
>LKNH01000108.1 GCA_001564135.1 Halobacteriaceae archaeon Tc-Br11_E2g27
CCAACTTGACTGCTCGTTCGAGATGCGAGCGACCGGCGACGTATCGCGCGTCGAAGACCTGAATCGTCGTGTCGTACTCTTCCTGTAACGCCGCAATATCCGCGACGAAGTCGTCGACTGACTCCACCGTTGCAATGCCTTCGACCGTCCGAAACGCGGGCGCGTCTTCCTCCGTTGTCACTAAAAATCACCCAGATTCGCCTGTCCGCCATCGGATGAGGGTTCGGTATCACCGTCGCCAGCGTCGCCGATATCGAGCGCGTCCGTCACCGATTCGGCGGGTGTCACCTCGCCCATCGCTGGCTCGCGGTGTCCGACGTTTTCGAGTATGGACTCCGCAGTTTTTTCCCGGCCACGCAGGGCAGCGAGGACGACCGATTTGTCCCCCTCGCGGAGGTCAGCACGGCTTTCGATGCCTGCTTCGTAGAGACGACGGGCGCGCTTTCGACCCACACCACGAACCCCCGCGAGGTCGACCAGTTCCTCTCGAACGCCGTGTTCGACGCGAAGGCGTGCCTCTCTGATGGCCGGGCTGACGCCAAGCCCGCGCTCGGTCGCCAGCGATTCCGCTGCACCGAGCAACCATTGTGCGGTATCAACTTTCCCGCGGATATCACCCGGCCCGATGCTGTATCGTTCCGTGATGGTATCTTCATCGAGTTCGCTTGCCCAGTCTTCGAGCAGTCGGGCAGTTTTGGTGGCTGATAGCCAGTCCTCGAAGGCGTCGTCAAACTCGGAGGGTGCACGCCCGAGCAGTTCCTCTTCCCGTTCGTAGGCAAGCATAGTGTACTCCTCCTCATCACCGGAGCGGAGATACAGTTCGTACATATCCGGCGTCCTGCTGATGAGGTGATAGAGAGCAAATGCCGTCATCTGTGTCTCTGTTTCCTGCTGTGCGTCTGCAAGCCCGTCCAGTATCTCTGCCGCGCTCATCGGGTCGAGATAAAGCCGAGAAACAGTGTGACCCAGACTCGTTGCAGCGAGCGTCCCATCGATTCGTTCCAGAAAGTCGTTCACTTCCAGATACTCGATGACAGTATCCATCACTGACTGCAACTGGTCGCGGTCAGCGGCCTGCTCGGCATAGAGTGTTCCTTCGAGGAATTCGAGGAGTTCGTCGCGTGACCGGGCGAATCCAGATGCGATAGTTGCAAGAATGTGTGTCCGCAGTGCAGGTTCGGCAGCCAGTTTCGACCGGACAGGTTCGGGTTCCGCCCAGACATACCGCTCGAAGAGTTCGTCGAGTTCGTCGTGACCAGAAGCAAGCAGCACGGCCTCGCCATAGGGGTCAAGCCCCGGGCGGCCGGCCCGTCCCATCATCTGATGGACCTCAAGCACCGAAAGTGGCTGCATCCCGCCGATTGTTCCATCATACCGTCGCCAGTCACGAACGACCACTCGACGAGAGGGAGTATTCACACCGGCGGCGAGCGTCGGCGTTGCACAGACGACCTTGATGAGGCGATCGCGAAAGGCGTCCTCAACGAGCGAACGATGGTCACGGGCAAGGCCGGCATGGTGAAAGGCAGCGCCCTTCTCGACAGCGTCTGCGAGGTCATCGCTGGTGTCGGTATCGCTCACGTCGCGAATCTGTGTGGCTATCTCGGCGAGTTCCGCCCGTTCGTCGCCGCTGAGAAATGCCTCAGTCGTTCCACCGAGTCGCCGTGCGGCCGATTCAGCATTGCGCCGCGAGTTGACAAAAACAAGGGTTGACCCGTCGTCTTCGAGCGTATCGCGGACAATAGCAGCCTCCTGACTCTCGCTCGACCGGAGGGCAAGCCGTTCCTGACTCCCATCTTCCAGATGCAGTGCATCGCCGAAATGAACGCCTTTCTGCAGTTCGATTGGTCGCCAGTCCGAATCGACCAGTGCACCGTCAAGCCACTCAGCGAGCGCCTCCGGGTTCCCAATCGTTGCCGAGAGGGCTACCGTCTGGAGCGCCGGGTTGAGCGAGCGGAGTTTCGCCAGCGTTACTTCGAGTGTCGGGCCGCGGTTACCATCATCGACCAGATGGACCTCATCGGAGACGACACAACCGAGGTCATCCAGCCAGGGGGCGTCGTTTCGAACGAGCGAGTCGACTTTCTCGCTCGTCGCGACGATGATATCCTTATCAGCGAGCCAGCCACCGTCCGATTCGTAGTTGCCAGTTGAGACACCGACGGAGAGCCCGTACTGCTCGAACTGCTCAAACTCCTCGCGCTTTTCGCTTGCCAGTGCACGAAGGGGGACAATATAGAGCGCTTTGCCGCCCGTTTCCGTGTCACGGGCAACAGTCGACAGCATCGCCAACGTGGCAATCAGCGTCTTGCCGCTTGCAGTCGGTATCGACGCGACAAGGTTTTCGCCCTCAGTAACCCCTTTTTCGACGGCCTCGGCCTGCGGTGGATAGAGTTCCTCGATACCATCCTCCTGTAAATGAGTGACAAACCAATCGGGAATTCCCGGAATCTCCGCAATATCCATTATCTGTTCTTTCAGTCGTCACCCTGTTTAAATGCTCGCTCGCAATCAGCAAAATTCGACTGGTGGGCCGTCTTTTTGGTGCCAGCGCCCAACAAATATGTGTATGAGTTCAGACAACAGCAAGACGTTCGATATTGGGGGCGAACTGACAGTCAACCGGCTTGGCTACGGCGCAATGCGTGTGACCGGTGAGAACATTATCGGCGCACCAGAGGATGAAGACAACGCAAAAGCGGTGCTCCAGCGGGCCGTTGAACTCGGCGTGGATTTCATCGATACCGCGGATTCCTACGGCCCAGGCGTCAGCGAACGCCTGATTCGTGAAAGCGGCGTGACCGAGGATGCCGTCGTCGCAACGAAAGCCGGACTCCTTCGGAACAAATCCGGCGAATGGCTTCCACATGGCGAACCCGATTACATCAAAAATCAGGCACTTGTGAGCCGAGACAGGCTGGGTGTTGACAGCATCGACGTCTACCAGCTGCATACGCCCCGTTCGGACACGCCGCTCGAAGAGAGCATCACCGCCTTTGCCGAACTGAAAGATGATGGAATTGTCGACCACGTCGGTCTCTCGAACGTCAGCGTCGACCAGCTCGAACTGGCCCGTGACCACGTCGACATTGTGACCGTTCAGAACCAGTATAACATCGGGAAACGCGATGACGAGGACGTACTCGAAGCCTGTGAAGAGTACGGGATTGGATTTATCCCGTGGTATCCGTTGGCAGCAGGTGAAGTCGATGGGATGGAGGCTGTTCTCAGCGACGTTGCCGACGAGCACGACGCGAGCAGCTATCAGATTGCCCTCGCGTGGTTGCTTGCACACTCGGACGTGATGCTCCCGATTCCGGGAACATCCAGTCTAGAACATCTCAAAGAGAACGTCGCTTCCGGGGAAATCGAACTCACGGACGAACAGTACAATCAGATTGATTCCTTCGGGCGGTGAAATCACAGCAGGCTGAGAGAGCCTCAAATCCGCGACCGATACCGACTAAGCTCCGGCCAGTGGTTCAGCGCCCAGTAGCCCAGGCCAGTGCCGATAAGTCCCGCTGCGAGGATATAAAAGAGCAGCTGTGAGGCAACGACCTCCTCCCGGTTCTGAAGGAGGAACGTGATACCTTCACCACCGAACGTGACCAACAGAAAGGTGAAAAGGCCGCCAACACCGGCGATAACGAGTACCTGCAACGCCTCGTTACGGCTTTCTTCAAGCAAGACAATTGCGCCGACAAACGCCAGTGCGGTGACCAGAACGTAAAACGGCAGTCGCTCGGTAACACCGGTCACTGAGCCAGTAAGGAGTCCAACGATACCGAGAAATGCAGCCGTCAAAGCGACTGTCGAAACAGCGACAAATGCGCCTGCACGTGCGAGCGTTGCTTTTCCCCATCGGCGACCTGCCATTCCCATACTCGCGTCGTCTACCGGGAGTGCTAAAAGAATACCGTCGTCGGGCCGAGTGTTGTCACTAACACAACATTAGCTCGTGTTGCGAGATTCGAAATCGGGGACCACAACAAAACGATAATACACCGTTAGCAACACGAGGATACCAAGATAGCCACCGCCATAGACCACGGCGGAGTAGCCATCGACAGCAATCAAGTAAAACACAGCAAAGCCACCGCCCAGAATGCTGAGTAAGAAGGCAAGATGAAGGCCATCCGTGGTGCGAACCTGCAGCGAAGACCCAGTCAGGAGTCGGAGTGTGATTGTCCCAACAGTCAGGAAGGCCCACGTGACCAGTGGGAATCCGAGAACGGTCCAGACGGTTGCCTCAAGCTGGGAGTTTTCGGTAATAATGAACGCCCAGCCAGTGAGGGCAAGCGCAGCCCATGCAATACTCCGCCAGAGCTCCTCACGCAAGAGTTGTCGGAATTCGGTGCTCATAGGAAGTCTTCGAGAAAGAGAGGCTATAACCCACCACCCGCGTCTCACAGGCTGAAACACAGGGTTCAGCCACAGTAGCCGAAACCTCTTTTTCGAGTGCTATCGAAAGGGAGTATATGACTACGATAATCGTCGTCTCCATCCTTCTGTTGATACTGCTGTTTATTTTCTTCCTCTTTTTGATGATGCGCAGGACGGCAATGGGATTCAAGGAAGGAATGGAAGGGAAATGACTGCAAGCGACCGGCGATAAACGGCAAACTGTTTGGTCCATGAGTTCAACGATTCTCATATGGACCCGCGTATTCGCGAACACGCACAGGTTATCGTCACCCATTCTGTAGATTTGCAGGAAGGAGACAACGTCGTCATTCGTGCACCCCCGGTTGCTGAAGACCTCGTGACTGCCCTCCACGAGGAGATTGGCGACCGTGGCGCAAACCCGCTGACTATCAGTACGAACGAACGGTTCGGTCGCGCGTATTTGCGAGCAGCCGACGAGTTCGAAACGCCGTCCCACCGGAAAGCGCTCATCGAGGAGACTGATGTCTATATTGCCATTCGGGCAAACACCAATGTCACCGAACAGAGCGACGTGCCACCGGAAACAAGCGCAAAACAACAGCAGGCACTGCAACCAATTCTGGCCGAACGTCTCTCCAAGCGCTGGTGTCTCACCCAGTATCCCGCACCAGCTAACGCCCAACTCGCCGAAAGTTCGACCGAGGCCTACGAGAATTTCGTCTGGGACGCTATCCTCAAAGACTGGGACGAAGTTCGCGAACACCAACAGCAGATGGTCGAGATTCTCGACCCCGCTGATGAGGTTCGAATCGTCTCTGGCGATGTCACGGACATAACGATGAGCGTCGCCGGTAACCCGACACTCAACGATTACGGTGAGAAAAACCTCCCCGGCGGCGAGGTGTTTACCGCCCCGGTTCCCGACAGCGTCGAAGGCGAGGTGCTGTTCGACAAGCCACTCTACACGCAGGGGCGGGAGGTAACCGGCGTTTACCTGCAGTTTGAGAACGGCAAGGTCGTCGAACATAGTGCTGAGAAGAATGAAGAACTGCTGACTGAAGTGTTAAACACCGACGACGGCGCTCGTCGACTCGGCGAACTCGGTATCGGAATGAACCGCGATATCAACCAGTTCACCTACAACATGCTCTTTGACGAAAAAATGGGCGATACCGTCCACATGGCGGTCGGCCGCGCCTACGATGAGACCGTCGGTGAAGAGAACGAGGGCAACGACAGCGCCGTTCACGTCGATATGATTGTCGATATGAGCGAGGACTCGTATATCGAGGTCGACGGCGAGCGCGTTCAGGAGAACGGAACGTTTGTTTTCGAGGAGTAAGCCTTCCAAATCAATCGATTCAGGCTGTCTCTCTGTGTGCTGTTTCGTCCCACTCGCAGGGAACAATCTCGGCGACGTCCTGTGTGACGATGAGGTCGCTCTCGGTGACGGTCACAAATCCATTGAAGCCTGAGTCGCTGATTGTATACTCGAAGTGGTCTTCGCGCTGTTTGCCCGTCAACATTCGAACAGTGAGGTCGTAGGTGCCGAATCGGTCAGTTGCGGTCAGTTCAGTCTGACTGCCAGGGAGAACGGTAACCGTCTCGTCAACAATCGGTTCCTCACCAGTCAGCGTAATTTCCAGTTCGTGCTCCCGGTCGGCAGTATTTTCGACAGTAATCGTTCGCGGATTGGGAGCGGTCAGGTACTCGACTTCAACAAGTGTGAGCCTCATCACGTCCCCGACAGTCTCAACCTGCAGTTCATGTGGAATGTCACCGATAACGAGATACGATTTTTCGGGGTCGACCGCCTCGGCAAGTCCAATCCGCTCGGCTTCATACGTTCCCCCCTTCATCGCTTCGTTCACTTCCGCTTTGAGTTCGTCGGGAAGCCACTCGAAGTCAATGGCGACGAGATGGCACTGTTCATACGCATCTGCAAGCGAAATATCGTCGTCTGTCGGCTCTCCGTTACCGGTGGAACCGTCGTCAGTGGAGCTGTTTCCGGACCCTCCAGTGTCGTTTGGGGAACCGGAGCTGGGTTCGTTACCAGAAAGCGTTTCGACACAGCCAGCGATAGCGGTGGTGAGAGCAAGACCGGCTGTGTTCAGGACAGAGCGGCGGTTCATAGGCTGTTGTTATCCCAGGAACGAGTAATAATTGGGGACGACTCAAAGAGGTATTTGAGTTACTGACAGGGCATGATATCGCCCTCCGGCGACAAGAGTGCAACAGAGTTATGAACGAAGACGCAACGAAACCCTTACATTCCCAAGCGGATGACTCAATAATGCGGGACCATGGGGTAGTTTGGTATCCTTGCGGCCTTGGGTGCCGTTGACCCTGGTTCAAATCCGGGTGGTCCCACTTTTTATTACTCGACAATGGTTATTCTTGGCTACATTCATCCACTGACACAGAGAGAACCGTCTCTTGGTCACCCCACCCATCGGTAATGCTGAATTCCCCGTTCCGAACGTCGACCTCGCTTTCGACACGAATCAATACAGCAGGGAAAGTGATTACCTCTGCACATGCTTTTCCTGTATCCGAATCATCGACGGCAGTTGCATTTCCGCGGACAAAATAGCCATCGTCATCTGCGATAACCTGAGTATCGCTCACCTCGACATCCCGATAACACGCGTTCGGACCGGTAGTTTCGAGATAAAACACGGCATCCGCTTCGAAATCCGTCCCTTCGATGAACCGGTCGACATCCTCATGCTCGTCGATGACAGCACGGAGTTCATCCTCGTCGTCGAACTGGATAACGACGCCAATGTCGTCCCGGTCGTCGTTATCCCAATCCCCTTTTGATTCGCGAGTTGCCGACACAACCTGTATCTGGTCAACGGCACCGTCACCGTCGGCCTCCTCCCCGTCATCAGTATCCCCATCACTGTCAGCGTCGTCCTCACCAACAACTTGTATATCCTCGTCGGTGTGGAAATTTGCCCGCGTATCCTCTCCGACTGTCAGACTGACCCACGCTCGTTCGAGCTCATAGGCATCCGGTTTCTCGACGACGATACCGGATACCTGATACGTGTAATCAGTTGTCTGGATGTATGGCCACAGGTAATAGCCGTGAATATGTATTTCCTCACAGTTTTCATCAACACGGACCCATTCGTGTCCGACCGAGGAAGAACCAAAGCCAGAGACAACGACTACGATAGCCTCTTCCTCGAAATCGACCTCGTCTACGCGGGCGGCGCTCTCGTCACTGACTGGTTCGAGTAGTTCGTCGAATTCTTCTCGTGAGCTGATAAGTTCCGCCGAGAAGACAGCTTCACCGTCGTATTCCGTTGGGTCGACCGGGGAGTCATGGAATCCGACGGAGACCTGGTCAAACGAAAGCGCGGAATCATCAGCAATACCTTCCCCAAGGTGATGGTCGTCCCACGCCTCTTCGTCTTCAATATCATCGGGTTGTGGTGGCCGCTGTGGGTCATGTGGTGGGTCATCCACGAGAGATAAATCAATATATTCACAGTCACTCTCGCCGTTATCGGTTCCATCATCGCCACCACCTCCCGTATCGGGTGATTCTTCGAGACAGCCAGCAATGAGCGTCCCACCCACTGCCGTGCTGGTGATAACGAAATGCCGTCGTGAATAGTTCATACTCATGTGGTGATAGATTTCCACCGAATAAATCTCTTCAGTTGAGTGAAATAGATATTGTAGTTAAAACACGCATGGCAAGCGCGTAAGCCGGTGATAACAAAGCTGGCCTGATTGCAATGCGTTACAATGACAAACTGGCGTGCCGTATTCATTGGGTTTCTCGTGATTATCGCGCTCAGCATCGTGGGATTGCTTATTCCCGGAATTGGACAGCTCATCGCGGGTCTCATCGGTGGCTTTGTGGCGGGCTATCTCGCCAATGGCGG
>LKNH01000109.1 GCA_001564135.1 Halobacteriaceae archaeon Tc-Br11_E2g27
GCCGTTCCCGGTCGCTCCGAGGTCCGGAGCCGTGCCAACCTCGACGAGCGAGACGTCTGCAGGAATCACTGAAGAAAGCTGCCGGAGATTATACTGGTGGAGATTCGCATCGAACAGCGCCCCGTCGAATGAGGCTTTGGCAGTCTGTGCCCTGCCGATACCCCAGACAATCCGAATCATATCTGAGATGCACCGGTACAGCAGTATGAAGGTGCTGATTCGGAAGGCCGCTGTGGCCTAGAGCAACTCCTCGTTTTTCCGGATATGCTCGAGCATCGTGTCGTGAACTGGCCCATTCGAGCCGACAAGCTCTTTACGGTCGTCGGAACCGAACTCGACGGTGTATTGCTCACCCTTGGCATCGGTGATGTTCGCACCGGCCGCGCGTGCAATCACGACACCTGCGGCAACATCCCACGCTTCGGTGCCGTACTCCCACATCCCTTCAGCCGAACCGTTCGCAAGATAACAGAAACTCAGCGCTGCGGAGCCAAGCGCTCGCACACCACGGGATTCCTGATAGAAGTGTCGGAGGAACTCCCCGTCGGGGTCCCAGCCAGAGAGGAACATACTCTCGTCGAGTTCGGTGCGGTCGGTCGTATGGATTTTTGTCTCGCCCTTGTAGGCATCCTTACCCGCAATTGCGTGGAACATCTCGTCAGTTTCAGGCACGTAAACGACGCCCATGACCGGCTCCCCGTCTTCGAGCAGCCCGATAGAAATCGAGTACTGTGGGTTGCCGTGTGCGAAGTTGCCGGTCCCATCAAGCGGGTCGATAACCCACTTGAAGTCACTCGTCCCCTCCTGGAAGGCTGCTTCCTCCGAGAAGATGCTGTGGTCCGGAAACTCGTTTTCGATAGCGGTCGTGATGATGCGGTTTGCCTGATGGTCCGCCTCGGTGACGATATCCGATTTGTTGGTTTTGTAGGTGACATCCTCAACCCGACCATGGAGCTCTCGCAGCGGCTCACCAGCACTTTCGGCGGCCTCCATTGCGATATCGCGTGCACGCTCGACGACGCTCCGTTCGCGTTCGGGAATACGCGGCTCCAGCAGTTCCCGTGGTCCATCCTCATCCTCGCGCAATCCCCACCCGAGTTTGTTCGTCATGGCTGCCATAAACTGGTCGTCGTAGGAGGTCCGGACGATATGGGCACGTTCGCTCGCCCCAGTTACTTCGATGATAGCTCCGCCGCTCATGATTTTCTGTGCCCGACCACCATCGACAAGCAGGCTTGCCTGCTCTCGCGTTACAATCTCGATAGTGGTTTCTGCCGAGACAACAAGCGGGCGAAGCCCAAGGCTGTGGGTATGTAACGGGACAATCTGTAGCGTATGGTTGTCCGCCGGCATATGAATCGGTCCGCCAGCGGAGAGCGAAACTCCTGTCGACCCAGTTGGCGTCGACACGGCGAGACCGGTTCCCTCGTACTGCCCAACGTACTCTCCATCCGCAAAGACCTCAAGTCGAGTAACTTTGCGGTCGAACGGGTTCTCTGGCGGGACGTGTTGAAGCATCACGTCGTTGATGCCAGTTGCGTCCACACCGCTCGCATCGACTTTGAGTTTCTGTCGGCTGTCAACGCGTGCGCGCCCACGAAGTACCTCATCAAGCGCAGCTTCCAGTTCTTCAAGTTCGACCCGTGCCAGAAACGCCATCGTTCCGGCGTTAACGCCGAGCTGTGGAATCCCGAGCGGTGTGAATCGTTTGATACCCTCGAGATAGGTTCCATCGCCCCCAAGCGTGACCCCCAATGTCGGCTTGTCAGGGTCGTACGCATCCCCAATTTTCTCCCCGAGTGCGATTGCTGCGACCTCGATATCGTTTTTGTCCGCCCAGGCCTTGACCCGTTCGAGCGGCTCGTCGCTGTTAGGACTCGTCAGCACGAGGAGTTTTTCTGTCGTTGCTAGTCTTCTGCCGTGCATTGACTGTACCATCGGGTGACACTCTTTTATGTGTTACTCACCAAGGATTTGCGGAACATCCCCATAGAGAGGGACTAACAAAGAGAAGGACAGCTCTACCGGACGTAGAAGATTCCTACTGGTGTGGACACGGTAGTCAGATGCGAAATATCACCAAAAGCAACAGCCACAAGACAGTACTCACACCCGGAGAAATGTCAACCGCTCGTCCAGAAACGAAACTATTGTAGGTGATTGTTGAGAAGGGAACATATGGCAGTTATTGATATTGCCCGGAAAAACGTAGAAACGGGGACTCCTGATGAACTGGCGACTGACGTTGTGCGACGTTTGCACAAGCAGGAGGTTGGTGCGCTCGTCATCGTCGACGATGATGGCGAACCCCTGGGGCTGGTGGGCCACCGACAGCTGTCACAGGCGCTGTTGAGTGATGAATTCGACCCTGATGAGACGCCGGTCAGCGAATTCATCGACGACGACCTCGTCACGGTTGATGGTGACGCCGGATTGTATGACCTGCTTGATTTACTCTCCGATACTGGCCGCCGTCGCGTCCCAGTTGTCGAGGATGGGGAACTTGCTGGTATCATCTCCATCAGCGACGTTGTCATCCTGCTCGGGATGGAGCTTCAACACGTTGCTAACACTATCCGCAGCACATCACCTGCCTACGAACGAGAGGGGCCGATGTTCTTTGACCGGTGATCTCGGTTATCTTTGCCGGATAGCGCGGCGGTAACCGCATGCGGCGACTTTCCGTATGTGTATCGAATGCACGGAACCGGACTGGTGACCACCGAAGAGATTGTCTGCTTATACAGCCCAGGCGGCGAAGATACGGTCGAGCGTCTCACCGAGTGGGCAGAAACGACGGATATCAGGTTCACACCCAAACCTGTCGGCGACGGAATCGAACCTGCACCGGACATGCTTGGGCTCTCTGTCGGCGGTGATGGAACCTTCTTGCAGACGCTCCATGAATGTGCACCCGCCGGTATCCCGCTTGCCGGTATCAATCGCGGAACCCTGTCCTTTCTCGCACGAATTCCACCAGCAACGGCACCCGATGCACTCGAAGAAATTTTACGGGGCGACTCACGCGTCTGCAGCCGTGAGCGCCTTCACGTAACAACCCCATCATTCGAGGCAACAGGCGTCAACGATGTGACTATCGAAGCACTTGCTTCAACCCAAACCCGCACAACCTTCCGGCTGAGCGCCTATCTCCACGTTGCAGAAGAAAATCAACAGACTGCACGGCCAGTTGGAACCGAGTTTCTGGGCGTATACGATGGCGGAGGGGCCGTCGTATCGACACCAACTGGGAGTACCGCAATGGGATTGTCAGCAGGTGGACCTGTCCATGCACCCCGTCACAACAGCGCGCTGCAGGTAACTGCCCTCCATCACGATGGCCTCGGTGAGCGAACGGTTGTCTTCGACGCGACGACAGCTCTGACGCTTGTTCCGGACCGCGCAGTACACGTCTCCGTCGACGGTGGTCGAACAGTCGGGATTGTTGGTACAGACCAACGCATCCGTATTACAGGGGCAAACGAGCCAGCGTATATCGTTCGTACGAGCATCGAACCATCGTTTTTCGCTGCGCTTTCAGAGAAACTCAACTGGACCGTGCGAAAAGATGAGCCAGCATCACTGCAGCAACCAGCCGGTGTGAGGAGGGATTCGTCTCAGCCAGGCGATCAGTTCGAACGCGGCCGTCTGCCAGCAACGGCTAGAGACGAACGTCCATCGTGGCTGTTACACCGCAAACATCCCGGACCGGCAGACAATTACGAATGGGCCAGTCGCGTTGCTCGCGAGGCGGCGACCGCAGCAGGGACAGTCATTCAACAGTGGGCTCAGCGAATCGAGCAGGCAGAATCGACGGCAGAGCGGTCGACCCTCGCCACGCAAGCAGAACAACGGAGCCAGCAAGTTCTCACGGCTGCACTTTCACGAGCGTTTCCCGACCATCACATCAACGCGAGCGGGGAGATACAGTCTGAGGGAGACGAGGAGTATACCTGGTTTGTCGACGCAATCGATGGTCGAACCAACTTCGAACACAACAACCCCAACTACTGTACAACACTCGCACTCGTCGAAAACGACGTGCCAGTCGTCGGCGTCGTCTATGCACCCGAAACGGGGGAACTCTTTCACGCCATCCGCGGTCGAACCGCCTACCGAAATGATGTCCCCATCGAACCGACAGACAGAGTTGACCTCGAACTGAGCATGCTCCTGTCGGGATACGACCCTGACGGCGAGTTTCTGCAGACGTTTTACCCGCACGTACGGGGTATTCGTCGACTCGGGAGTCAGGCGCTTAACCTTTGTTTCGTCGCCGCTGGGAGCGCTGATGGCGTCTGGGAATACGATACCTACCCCTGGGATGTCGCTGCCGGCCTCTGTATATTACGAGCAGCAGGCGGGAGAGCCAGCACCCCAACCGGTGAACGATATACGCTTGCACAGGATGCCAGCCGCCACCATCCACTACTTGCGTCAAATGGAAATTTACACACCGAACTCGTCTCACTCGTCGTTGCGACAGACAACTGATTAGGTCATCCATCAAGTATCCTCTTGTATGGCTGATTTCGACCCGGAGAAATTCGAGGACAAGTACGCAAACTACTTCCCCGAACTGCAACGCGCCTACAAACAGGCCTTCGAGACGATGAACGACGCCTACGATTCGGAACTCATCCACGCAATCGACCAGGCGATTCTCGCCGAAAGCGAACCGTTCTATGAAGGCGACGGCGAGTTCCGTATCGAACTCCCTGAGGACCCCGCAGCGAAACTCTCCGGCGTCGTTATCGTCGATGAGGAGAAACTCGATGCGACGCTTGACCGGTATCTCGATGAACTCGAAAGCGAACTCCAGCAAGTCTTTGGCTTGCAGTGAACCGGAACCGACGGCTCAGGTGAAACTGGGGGAACACTTTTAGCGTGTTACTGTGTACCATACAATACAATGGTACAGGCGTTCATCATGGTCAAGACAGCGGCTGGCAAGTCGGCAGAACTCCAGAACCGGGTGCGTGAGATGCCCGCTATTCTGGCTGCACACGTCGTTGCTGGGCAGTACGACATCATCGTCGAGGCAGAGGGTGAAGAGGTATACGAGGTGATTCATACAGTAGCGACCGACGTGACAAATCTCGACGGGGTAGTGGATACACGAACGTATATTTGTTTAGAGTGACAGCGAAAACAGCAAGACCCCATGAGCTAATCGTCGCTGACGGCCAGTTCGGTCTCGGCGTATTCATCATGAAGGAGACATGACGAGCGGTGGCCATCACCGTGACTGGTATGCTCCGGTTTCGTTTCGGCACACGGGGTGGTGAACTCGGAGTTAAGCTGTTCGGCAGCGGCTTCCTCGTTGTCGGCTACGAGTTGTTCTATTGCCTCCTCCAGTACCTGCTCTGCAGTGCGGTCGTTCAGTTGGCTCGGCAGATCATACTCTTCTCGAATCTGATCTTTGAGCTCCTGTTTGCTCGGTTCCTCGTCCTCATCCAGTGTGACCGTCTCACGGATATCCTCGATATCGACTTCACCCTTTGTGACCCACTGTGTGAAATCGAGCACTCGCCGCCAGACTGCCTGTTCGAGGTCGAGGTGGTCAGGCTGGATGACTTTGTGACAGCGCGTGTGGAACCGGCAGCCACTCGGTGGGTTCGACGGGCTTGGCACCGTTCCAGTCAGCTCGATTCCTTCCCCACGAACACGTGGGTTCGGTGTTGGAATGGATGACAGAAGCGCCTCCGTATACGGATGCTGTGGGTCTGCGAATATTTCGTCCGTGTCGCCGATTTCGACGATTTCACCGAGATACATCACGGCGACCCGGTCACAGACTTTCCGTATAACCGACATATCGTGGCTGATGAACAGAATTGAGAGGCCGAACTCCTCCTGGACGTCGTTAATTAGCGACAATACTTCCGCTTTAACGGAGACATCCAGTGCGGAGACGGGCTCGTCAGCTACGATGAAATCTGGGTTGAGTACCAGCGCGCGGGCAAGCCCGATTCGCTGTTTCTGTCCGCCCGAGAATTCATGGGGATAGCGGTCGTAATCATCCGCCGAAAGGCCAACGCGTTCGAGCAAGTCCCCGACGATAGTGCGCCGCTGTGCACGGTTTTTCATGCCGTGAACCTGCAGTAATTCCGCGACCGAATCACCGATCGGCATCCGTGGATTAAAACTGGAAGACGGGTCCTGGAAAATCATCTGTGCATCGCGACGGAACCGTTTCAGCTCTTTTTTGTTGAATTTGGTCACGTCGTTGGGGTGCGTTCCGTCATCCTTTCTGGTTGCACCGGCACGACCCCCACCGTTGAAGACGACTTCACCCTCGGTCGGGTCTTCGAGCCGGATAATCGAGGTTGCAGCAGTTGACTTTCCACACCCTGACTCGCCGACCAGTCCCAAGGTTTCGCCTGGCGCGATGTCGAAGCTGATGCCGTCGACAGCCTTGACAGCCCCGACCTGCCGGTTAAAAAATCCTCTCTTGAGTGGGTAATGCTTTTTCAGGTCGCGAACGGACAGAATTGGTTCAGTCATCTGCCACCTCCTCCGTTCCAGCCGCATTTGCGGCTTCGAGTTCTGCGTCCCTGACGACCGAGCTATCGTATCCATCGCCATAATAGACACAGGAAACGTAGTGCTCCGGTGCAATCTCTAGCTGTGGTGGCTGCTCGCCGACTTCACAATCTTCGGTCGCATGCTCACACCGGTCAGCGAACCGACAGCCATCCGGCGGGTTTGTTGGGTCCGGTAACTTTCCAGGGATGCCACCAGACTGGTCACCACCCCGCTCAGGGAGACATTTCATCAGCGCTTGCGTGTACGGATGTGCCGGGCGCTCGAATATCTCGAAGACATCTGCACTCTCCATGATTTTGCCGGAGTACATCACGATGACACGGTCGGCAATCTCGGCAACGACGCCGAGGTCGTGTGTGACAAACAGGATTCCCATGCCAAACTCCTCTTGCAGGTCGTTCAACAACCGGAGAATCTGTGCTTGCACCGTGACATCAAGCGCAGTCGTCGGCTCATCCGCCAACAGCAGGTCCGGATTGCCCACGAGTGCCATCGCAATCATAATCCGCTGTTTCTGTCCACCGGAGAACTCGTGTGGGTAATCGTCAAAACGTGCGCTTGCGTTGTCGATACCAACTCTATCGAGCAGGTCCACGCCCCGTGCTCTCGCCACCTCTTTGGAGACATCCTCGTGAATCTGGATTGCCTCCGTTATCTGCCAGCCTACCGTATAGCAGTGATTCATCGCTTCCTGTGGGTTCTGGAAGATGTGAGCGATTTCGTTCCCGCGGATACTCCGGAGTTCTTTCTCGCTGAGGTCCATCAGGTCCTGTCCCTTGAATCGGACGCTCCCCTCGATGGTTCCCGGCGGCTGTTTGATGAGTCTGGTAACTGACTCCGTCGCAACGGTCTTTCCTGACCCGGATTCACCGACAATACAGACGGTTTCACCGGATTTAACCGTGAAATCGATATCATCGACGGCCACGAGTCGGCCGGCATCGGTTTTAAACGATGTCGTGAGTCCCTCAACCTCCAACAACGGCACATCATCGGTTGCAACTGCGTCACCATCGTCGAAAATCGTCTCAGTTGATTCGTGGGTTGCCATTATTTTTCACTCTCCGCTTCGGCTTCAGGGTTCAGTGCATCGAGTATCGCGTCACCGAGGAAATTAAACGCCAGAATGGTCAAAAACAGCGCCATTCCGGGCACCAGGACAATCCACGGCGCGAAATCGATGGCATTCCGGCCGGATGAGATAGCCTGTCCCCAGGTGGGGACCTCCGTGTCACCGATACCGAGGAATGCAAGCTGTGCCTCCGCGAGCAAGAAGCCGGGAATAATCAGCGTCAATTGCGTGATGATGCTGCTTGCGGTGTTCGGAACGACGTGTCGACGAACGATACGGTAGGTCCCTGCACCGCTGATTTTCGTCGCTTTGACGAACTCTTCCTCCGAAACTGATAACGCCTTACTCCGGACGTACCTCGCTGTTGCTCCCCAGCCGAACAATCCGAAGACGAGGATGAACATGCCGAGCCCTGCCCCGTAGATATAGAGGATTAACAGGAAGAACAACAGCGTCGGGAACGAGAGCACGATGTCGACAAACCGCATCATAATCTCGTCGACCCAGCCGCCAGCATAGGCGCTCACGGTACCGAAGGTGATGCCGATAGCTGCGACAATCATCGTCGTAATGAACGCAATTTGCATCGTCACGGTCATTCCGTGAATGA